>NZ_BNTL01000003.1:138312-204249 GCF_022179005.1 Pseudomonas sp. PAGU 2196
TGCCCCGCGAAGAGGCCAGCAGTCTAGACATCATTCGCCGCGCTGTTCGAGTTCCTCGGCATACCCTGCTGCATACCCCGCCAGCAACGGCCCAGCCCCGTGCAATGTAGCCACCGCACTGCGCAAGAAATTCACATTCCCCTCAACCCGCGCCCGTTCCAGCCAAGGCCCGGCTTCAGTCAGTTGCCCCCGCTCGACCAGCACCATCGCCAAACTGAACATCCCGCGAAAGTCCCCCGCCTCGGCTGAACGCCGATACCAGCGCACCGCCCGCGCCGGGCTTGCCGCCGTGGCAATGCCCTGCTCCAGGTAACGCCCGTACAGGTTCATCGACTTGGCATGCCCCAACTGCGCGGCCTTCTCGTAACAGACCAACGCCTGGGCCTGGTTGGCCGGCACCCCGCGCCCGGTGGCCAGCAGGTTGCCCAAATTGTATAGGCCCCAGTCCAGCCCAGCGTCTGCCGCCCGGGCATAGTGAATGGCCGCCTGCGTCAGGCTGGCTTCACCGCCCCAGCCATGCTCCAGGCAACGCCCCAGCATGTTGCAGGCCATGACACTGCCTCCCTCCGTGGCAATGGCGAACCAGCGCCGGGCCAGGTCTACATCCTGCTCGATACCGCGCCCATCCAGCAGAATCTGCCCCAGCAGCAACTGCGCCTCGACCACCCCCTCCCCCGCTGCCGCCAGGATCGCCTGGGCCGCCTTGCCGGGGCTGTCTTCGAGCATGGCCTTGAGCCCTGCAACATCCACCACTTCTTCACGACGCAACGGGTATGACACGGTTCAGACCTCAGCCCAGCGGCGCAGCAGGTTGTGGTAAGTCCCCGTCAACTGCAGCAGCGATGGGTGATCGGGCACATCGGCGGTGAGTTGCTGGATGGCATTGTCCATCTCGAACAGCAGCGCACGCTGGCTGTCCTCGCGTACCAGGCTCTGCGTCCAGAAAAACGCCGCATAACGCTGGCCGCGGGTCACCGGGTTGACCTTGTGCAGGCTGGTGCCGGGGTACAGCACCAGGTCGCCAGCTGCCAACTTGACCTGCTGCACGCCGTAAGTGTCCTGAATCACCAGTTCGCCGCCGTCGTAGCTGTCCGGGTCGCTGAGGAACAGCGTCGAGGACAGGTCGGTACGCACGCGCTCCGGGCTGCCCTTGGGCTGGCGCAATGCATTGTCGATGTGGAAGCCGAAGTTGCCGCCTTCGCGGTAGCAGTTGATCAGCGGTGGAAACACCTTGTGCGGCAGCGCTGCCGACATGAAGCGCGGCGTGTTCCACAGGCGGTCGATCAGCGCGCTGCCCAGTTCCTTGGCCAGCGGGTGGCCTTCAGGCAACTGCAGGTTGTGCTTGGCCTTGGCCGATTGATACCCGGCAGTGACCTTACCATCGGCCCAATCAGCCTGCTCCAGCGCCTCGCGGATACGCGTGAGTTCGTCGGCATCGAACAGGCCGGGAATGTGAAGCAGCATGGCGGCGGCACCTGGGCAAATGTAAAGGCGTCAATGATATTGATTCCCTTTTACATACCACAAGCCCCATTCGCCGCTTAAGACGTTTCAGCCACTGAAAACCGTAAGGGCAAACTGTAAAGATTGTAAATTCTTCACGAATGGTAACTACTCTCAATTGTTAGTCACAATTGCTTACATTAAGATCCGCCGCCTTATCACCTTGGGGAAGGTCCTTACCAATGCGTCACTACGTGCCATCTGCTGTGAGTTCACCACGCCTGATCGTGACCGCCATCGGCGTCGCCATCACTGCTTCGACCGCCTACGCTGCCGAGCCTGCCGCCAACAACGCTGTCACCCTTGATGCCACCAGCGTCAACGGCAAGGCCGAACAAGCCAGCACCGACTACAAGGTCGAGAAGGCCTCATCGCAGAAGTACACCGCGCCGCTGGTAGACACCCCACGCTCGGTCACGGTGATCCCGCAGCAGGTCATCAAGGACACCAACGCCCTCAGCCTGCAGGACGCCCTGCGCACGGTACCTGGCATCACCTTTGGTGCCGGTGAAGGCGGCAACCCGCAAGGTGACCGGCCGTTCATCCGCGGCTTCGATGCCCAGGGCGACACCTACCTGGACGGCGTACGCGATACCGGTGCGCAAACCCGCGAGATCTTCGCCATCGAGTCGGTGGAAGTGGCCAAGGGCCCGAACTCGGCCATCGGCGGCCGTGGCGCTGCGGGCGGCACCATCAACCTGGTAAGCAAGCGCGCGCACCTGGGCAACTCGCTGGATGGCGCCTGGACTTGGGGCAGTGACCAGACCCAACGCTACACCTTCGATGGCAACTACCAGTTCAGCGACACAGTGGCCGGTCGTCTCAACCTGATGACCCACGAGAGCAACGTCGCCGGCCGCGACAAGGTCAACTACGACCGCTGGGGCATCGCCCCGTCCCTGGCTTTCGGCCTGGGCACCCCGACCCGCGTCAACCTCGACTACTACCACCTGGAAAGCGACGACCTGCCGGATTCCGGCATCCCGTACACCATTCCTACCGGTGGTAGCGGCGCCCGTACCTCGGCGCACCCGAGCAAACCGTACGATGGCGGTGACAGCGATAACTTCTATGGCCTCACCGGCCGCGACTTCCGCAAGAGCCGCGTCGACATCGCCACCTTCGCGATCGAGCACGACCTGACCGACGCGCTGACCATCAAGAACACCCTGCGTCACGGCAACAGCATGCAGGATTACATCCTGACCCAGCCTGACGACAGCAAGGGCAACGTCAACAACGGCAGCGTCTGGCGCCGCGCCAACAGCCGCGTTGGCAACACCGCCACCACCACTAACCAGACCGACCTGTTTGGTGAGTTCTATGTGGGTGGGATGAAGAACAGCTTCTCCACCGGCATCGAGCTGAGCCGGGAAGAGAGCAAGCGTTCGTCGTACACCGTTGATACCAACACGGGGGGCTCCACTACCTCGACGTGCAACCCAAGCCTGATCGGCGCCAACAGCGGCTACAACTGCACCTCGTTGAGCAATCCGAACCCGGATGATCCGTGGAATGGCGCGATCTCGCGCAACTACGCCGGCACCGACACCAAGAGCAACACCCGCGCCCTGTACGTCTTCGACACCTTGGAGCTGACGCCTGACTGGCTGCTGAACATGGGCCTGCGCTACGACCACTTCGACACCCAGTACCGCACCTACGATGCCGCTGGCGCCACCGTGGTCAACGCCAAGGGCGTGGCCTCCAAGGGCCGTGATACCAGCGAGTTCGTCACCGGCCAACTGGGCCTGGTCTGGAAGCCGGCCGAAAACGGCAGCATCTATGTCTCCTACGCCACCTCCGCGACGCCACCCGGCGCGATGCTCGGCGAGGGCACCGAAGGCAACCCTCTGGGCAACACCAGCGACCGCGCCGGCAACCTGCTGAGCAGCGACATGGAGCCGGAAGAAACCACCAACTACGAGATCGGCACCAAGTGGGACCTGCTCGACCAGCGCCTGTCCCTGGCCGCCGCGCTGTTCCGCACCGAGAAGGAAAACGCCCGCGTTCAGGTGGACACCACCACCTACGAAAACGTCGGCGAAACCCGCGTGCAGGGTATCGAGCTGTCGGCCAGCGGCAAGCTCACTGACAAGTGGCAGGTCTTTGCCGGCTACACCTACATGCAGGCGCGCCAGATCGATGGCGGCGCCCTGGGCAAGGTTAACGATGGCAACCAGCTGCCGAACACACCGAACAACAGCGCCAGCCTGTGGACCACGTATTCGATCACGCCGAAGCTGACCGTCGGGGGTGGCGCGTTCTATGTGGATGACGTGTACGGCAGCGTGGCCAACACCACCATGGTTGACAGCTACGTGCGCTACGACGCCATGGCCGCCTACAAGCTGACCAAGAACGTCGACCTGCAGTTGAACGTGCAGAACCTGACCAACGAGGTGTACTACGACAAGGCGTTCTCTACCCACTTCGCCAACCAGGCGGCTGGGCGGACGGCGCTGCTGACCACCAGCGTTCACTTCTAAAGCAACACCCCGGAGCCCCGTTCATTCCAGTGAGCGGGGCTTTTGCGTACCAAGGCATAATGCACACCGCGCAGGCTGCGGCAGCTACACAAGGTGATCGATGTGGTGAAGAAGACGCTGTTCCAATTGCACTGGTTCTTTGGCATCACCGCTGGCCTGGTGCTGGCCTTGATGGGCATCACCGGGGCGATCTGGTCGTTTCAGGAAGAACTGCTGCGGGCCTTCAATGCCGATGTGCTGAAGGTCGAAGTACGCCCCGAGGGCGTGTTGCCGCCCGCCGAACTGGTGCAGCGGGTCGAGGCCGCGCGAGGCGACAAGGTCGCGATGCTGTGGGTGGACCTGCACGAAGGCAATGCTGCGCGGATCTTCTTCACCCCGCCGCCGGGCCAGCGCCGTGGCGAGCTGCGTTATGCCGACCCGTACACCGGCGAGCTCAAGGGTGAAGTGGCCGGGCAGGACTTCTTCAACCTGATGCTCAACCTGCACCGGTTCCTGGCCATGGGCGACAGCGGCCGGCAGATCACCGGTGCCTGCACCCTGATGCTGATCTTCTTCTGCCTCTCCGGCCTGTACCTGCGCTGGCCGCGCAAGGCGCTCAACTGGCGGGTCTGGCTGACCTTCGAGTGGGCCAAGAAAGGCCGCGCCTTCAACTGGGACCTGCACGCCGTGGCCGGTACCTGGTGCCTGCTGTTCTACCTGCTGTTCGCCCTCACCGGCCTGTTCTGGTCCTATGAATGGTATCGCGAAGGCCTGAACAAGCTGCTGGCCGATGCGCCGGCAGCGGGCCAGCAGCAAAAACGCGGCGAAGGCCGTGGCCGCCACGGGCCACAGAAGGTCGACAAGAACGCACCGCCGCTGGTGGTCGACTACGACGCCATCTGGGCCAACCTCAAGGAGGCCGCAGGCCCGGGCCTGGCCATGTACAACCTTCGCCTGCCACCGGCGGGTGGCCAGCCGGCCAACCTGTTCTACCTGCTGGACGATGCCGCGCACCCGCGCGCGTTCAACACGCTAGTACTCGACCCGGCCACCGGCCAGGTGAAAAGCCACGACCGCTACACCGACAAATCCTTCAAGGCGCAGTTGCTGCAGAGCGTTTACGCCCTGCACGTGGGCGAATACTTCGGCTTGCCGGGCCGAATCATCGTCACCCTCGCCAGCCTGACCATGCCGCTGTTCTTCGTCACCGGCTGGCTGCTGTACCTTGACCGCCGCCGCAAGAAACGCCAGGTTCGCGCTGCCCGAGGCGGCGTCGACAGCACCCAGGCTGGCAGCGACAGCTGGCTGATCGGCTTTGCCAGCCAGAGCGGCTTCGCCGAACAGCTGGCCTGGCAAAGTGCCGGGCAATTGCAAGCGGCTGGCCTGCCGGTGCAAGTCCGCGCCTTGGCCGAGCTGGGCGAGGATGACCTGCGCCAGGCCCGTCGTGCCTTGTTCGTGGTCAGTACCTTCGGCGATGGCGAAGCGCCAGATAGCGCCCGCGCGTTCGAGCGCAAGGTGCTTGGCCAACCCTGGGCGCTGAACAACCTGCACTATGCCGTGCTCGCGCTGGGCGACCGCCAGTACCCGCACTTCTGCGGCTTTGCCCGTCGCCTGCAGGCCTGGTTGGGTGAACGCGGTGCCAGCACGGCGTTCAGCCCGGTGGAGGTGGACAACGCCGACCAGGCAGCGCTGCAGCAATGGCAACAGGCACTGGCGCAGCTGACGGGGGCCCAGCCGGTCACGGCCTGGCAGCCGCCGAGTTTCGGCAACTGGACGCTGGTGCAACGTGAGTTGATGAACCCGGGCAGCCAGGGCTTGCCGGTCTACCTGATCGGCCTGCGCCCCGAGGAGCCTGCAAGCTGGCAGGCCGGCGACCTGGTGGAAATCCTGCCGCGCAATGGTCAGCCGCGGGTCGACGCCTTCCTCGACGGCCTGGGCCTGGATGCCAACGCAACTGTGCAGCTCGACGGCCTGAGCGAAACCTTGGGCCAGGCGCTGGCCAGCCGTCAGTTGCCCAGCCGGCGCGATCAGCTAGTGGGCTTGCACGCACAGGCGCTGGTCGATGCGCTGGTACCAATCGGCACGCGTGAATACTCCATCGCGTCGATCGCCAGTGACGGTGTATTGGAATTGATCGTGCGCCAGGAACGTCACCCGGATGGCAATCTCGGGCTGGGGTCTGGTTGGCTGACCGAGTACCTGCCGGTGAATGGCCTGCTGAGCGTGCGCCTGCGCCGCAACAGTGGCTTCCACCTGCCCGAGTCACCGGTGCCGATGATTCTGATCGGCAACGGTACTGGCCTGGCTGGCCTGCGCAGCCTGCTGCGCGCGCGGGTCAACGCGGGCGAACAACGCAATTGGCTGCTGTTCGGTGAACGTAACCGCGCGCATGACCTGCTGTGCGGCAACGAACTGCAAGGCTGGCTCGACAGCGGCGACCTGGCACGCCTGGACCTGGCGTTTTCGCGGGATCAGGCCGAGAAGGTGTATGTGCAGGATGTGTTGCTGCAGCAGGCTGAAGCGTTCAAACGCTGGGTGGCGGATGGCGCCTGTGTGTATGTCTGCGGCAGCTTGCAGGGCATGGCGGCCGGGGTGGATGCGGCGCTCAAGGGCATGCTTGGAGAAGTCGTTGTACAGCAACTGATCGAGGATGGGCGGTATCGGCGGGATGTGTACTGATCAGATATTGATGTAAAGGCATCTGGCCCTTTCGCAGCACAAGGCTGCTCCTACAGGTGTAGCGCATAACGTGTAGGAGCAGCCTTGTGCTGCGAAAGGGCCAGTGCAGGCTGTTAGTGCAACTCGAAGGTATCGGCATCCAGGTTCGCCGGGAACTTGGCCCGGTACGCGGCCAGCTCCGCCGCTCTCAACACCACCGTGAACACCCCGTCCGCTTCGCCAGCACTGAGCAGGCTCTCGCCCTGGAAGTCCAGCACCTGGCTGTCACCGGAATAGGCGAAGCCTTTGCCATCGGTGCCCACGCGGTTCACCGCCGCGACAAAGCACAGGTTCTCGATGCCCCGCGCCGGCAGCAGTCGGTTCCAGTGCTGGCGGCGCGCCGCCGGCCAGTTGGCGGTGTACAGCAACAGGTCGGTGTCCTGGGCATCACGGCTCCACACCGGGAAGCGCAGGTCGTAGCAGATCAACGGGCGCACCCGCCAGCCCTTGATCTCGAACTGCACCTGACGCTCGCCGGGGGTGTAATGCTTGTGCTCGCCCGCCATGCGGAACAAGTGGCGCTTGTCGTAGTGCAAGATCTCACCGTCCGGGCGCGCCCACAGCAGGCGATTACGGTGGCTGCCATCGGCGGCCTGGATGATCACGCTGCCGGTGATCACCGCGTTGTACTTCTTCGCCTGGGCCTTGAGCCATTTGTAGGTCGGGCCGTTCTCGGGCTCGGCCAGGCTTTCGGACTGCATCGAGAAGCCGGTGGTGAACATCTCTGGCAGGATCACCAGGTCCACCTCACCCACTTGCTTCAGCAGTTCCTCGAAGTGCGCATAATTGGCCTCGCGGTCGTGCCAGGCCAGGGTGGTCTGCACCAAGGCGATTTTCAGGTCGGGCAGTGTACTCAGATCGCGCATAGTTTTTCCGCCGCCTGACGCAGCGTCTCCTCACGTTTGGCAAAGCACAGGCGCACCAGGCGTTGCTCGGGGATGGGTTGCTGGTAGAACACCGACACCGGAATGGTCGCCACGCCGTGCTCACGGGTCAGCCACAACGACATCTCGACATCGTTCAGGTCCGGGCGGATCTGCGAATAGTCCACCAGCTGGAAATACGTGCCGGCCGTGCGGCGGAAACTGAAGCGCGAACCTTCGAGCAAATCGCAGAACAGGTCGCGCTTGGCCTGGTAGAAGCCTGGCAGTTCATCGAGGTGCTCGGGGTGCTCGGCCATGAAGTCGGCCAGCGCGCACTGCAACGGCGTGACGCCGCAGAAATTGACGTACTGGTGCACCTTGCGCAGCTCGGCGCTCAGGGCCGGTGGCGCGATCACGTAGCCGGTTTTCCAACCGGTCACATGGTAGGTCTTGCCGAACGAACTGACCACGAAGGCACGGTTATAGAGCTCGGCATGGGCCAGCACGCTGGCGTGGCGTACGCCGTCATACACCAGGTGCTCGTAGACTTCGTCGCTGATCAGGTAGATATCGCGATCAGCGATCAGCTGCGCCAGCTGGTCCAGGTCTTCACGGGTAATCAGTGCGCCGCTGGGGTTGTGCGGCGAGTTGAGAATGACCATGCGTGTACGCGGGCTGAGGGCATCGCTGAACCGCTGCCAGTCGATGCGGAAGTCGCCGTCGCTCAGTTGCACATGCACACAACGGCCACCGGCCAGCTCCACCGACGGCTCGTAGCTGTCATAGCACGGGTCGAAGACGATGACTTCGTCACCGGCCTGGATCACCGCCTGAATGGCGCAAAAGATTGCCTCGGTGGCACCTGGGGTGATGGTCACTTCGTGATCGGCATCGACCTGTGCGCCATACAACCGTGCGACCTTGGCCGCTACCTGCTGGCGCAGGGCCGGCAGGCCAGTCATTGGCGCGTACTGGTTATGCCCGGCGGCCACATGCCGGCCCACTGCATCGAGCAACGCCTGCGGGCCGTTGAAGTCGGGGAAGCCTTGGGAAAGGTTAAGCGCACCGGTCTGCACGGCGAGCTGGGACATGGTGGTGAAGATGGTCGTGCCGACATTCGGCAGTTTGCTGCGGATCATGGAGCCCTCTTTCCTGGGGTTTATCCGGCACGGGGTGGAGTCCGAGCATAGCGGATCGAGCAGTCAGGAAAAAGGTTGAAACAATAGGGGATTGCGTTGGATCAAGAGACCCTGTGGGAGCGGGCTGGCCCCGCGAACACGGGCAAAGCCCGTGCCATCCATCGCGTTGCCTGCTTCGCGGGGCAAGCCCGCTCCCACATGGAGTTGATCAGCGCTTGTCGCGGCGCTTCTTCTCGGCCTTCTTGTGGTGCGACATCAAGCGGCGCTTCTTGTTGACCTGGCGATCGGTGAGGGTGTTTTTCTTGCCCTCGTACGGGTTCTCACCGCCTTTGTACTCGATGCGGATCGGCGTACCGACCAGTTTCAGTACGCGGCGGTAGGTGTTTTCCAGGTAACGCGAGTACGACTTGGGAATGCTCTCGGTCTGGTTGCCGTGGATCACGATCAACGGCGGGTTGGCGCCGCCCAGGTGGGCATAACGCAGCTTGATGCGGCGGCCATTGACCAACGGCGGCTGGTGCTCGCTGACCGCATCTTCGAGGATCTGCGTCAGGCGGCTGGTTGGCCAACGGGTGACCGCCGACGTGAACGCGGCCTGTACCGACTTGTACAGGTTGCCCACGCCCGTGCCGTGAAGCGCGGAAATGAAGTGGATGTCGGCGAAATCGACGAAGAACAGCCGGCGTTCCAGCTCGGTCTTCACGTAGGCGCGCTCACCCGGCTCCATGCCATCCCACTTGTTCAGGGCGATGACGATGGCGCGGCCGGCTTCGAGGGCAAAGCCCAGCAGGTTCAGGTCGTGGTCGACCACACCTTCGCGGGCATCCATGACGAAGATGACCACGTTGGCGTCTTTGATCGCCTGCAGCGTCTTGACCACCGAGAACTTCTCGACTTCCTCGTGGATCTTGCCGCGCTTGCGCACCCCGGCGGTGTCGATGAAGGTGTACTTGTCGCCATCGCGCTCGAACGGGATGTAGATACTGTCTCGGGTGGTGCCCGGCTCGTCGTAGACCACCACGCGCTCTTCGCCGAGCATGCGGTTGACCAGGGTCGACTTGCCGACGTTCGGGCGGCCGATGATGGCAATCTTGATGCCATCTTTTTCGCTTGGGCCTGGAATGCGCGCGGCTTCCTCGCCTTCGGCGACGTCCTGGTCGAGGGCTTCGTCCTCGGCATCACGCGGCAGGTGCCCGAGCACGGCTTCCATCAGGGCGTTGATACCACGGCCCTGGGAGCCCGCCACCGGAATGGCGTTGCCCATGCCCATCGGCGAGAACTCGGCGCGCGCAACGTCGGGGTCGATGTTGTCGATCTTGTTGGCAACCAGAATCGCCGACTTGTTCCGCTTGCGCAGGTGCTCGGCAATCATCTGGTCGGCTGCGGTCATGCCCGCACGGGCATCGACCAGGAACAGCACATAGTCGGCTTCTTCGATGGCCATGAGCGACTGCTCGGCCATTTTCTCGTCCATGCCCACTTCGTCACCGGTGATACCACCGGTGTCGATCAGGATGAAAGAACGACCCTGCCAGGAGGCATCACCATACTGGCGGTCACGGGTCAGGCCCGACAGGTCACCGACGATGGCATCGCGGGTCTTGGTCAGGCGGTTGAACATGGTGGATTTGCCGACGTTCGGCCGTCCCACCAGGGCGATTACGGGAACCATGCGGCTCTCCACTCTTGAATTCTTGAAAATGCAAAGGCCGCTGCAAGGCAGCGGCCGGAGTTTGTGCGGCGTTTCCTACACCGCGGCTCAAGACCGTTGGCGGTCTTGAGCTTAGCTTCAGCGGACGGTCAGTGCCTCGAGCTTGCCGCTGTTGCCGAAGACGTAGATGGTGTCGCCGACCACCAGGGGCCGGGCGCGCAGGCCATCGCTGTCGATTCGTTCACGGCCGACGAAGCGACCATCGACCTGGCTGAGCAGGTGCAGGTAACCCTCGAAGTCCCCGACAGCCACGTAGCTGGAGAACACTTCCGGTGCCGACAGCTGACGGCGAGCCATGGAATCGTTGGTCCACAGGGCGCTGGAAGAGCGCTCGTCGACGCTTTCAACGGTACCCGAGGCTTCGCTGACATAGACGTTACCGTAACCCTGGGCGACACCCACGTAGCTGGACGCATCACGCTGCCACAGCACGCGGCCGCTTTCCAGGTCCAGGCCCGCTACGCGGCCCTGGTAGGTGCTGACGTACAGGGTACCACCGGACAGCAGCAAGCCGCCGTCGATATCTACCACGCGGTCCAACTCGGAACGCCCCTGCGGGATGGCCACACGGCTCTCCCACACTGGCACGCCGTTGTTGATATCCACCGCGATCACTTTACCGGTAGACAGGCCGGCAACCGCCAGGCGGTTGGTCGCGATCGGTGCACCAGTGCCGCGCAGGGTCAGTACGGCCGGGGTGTTTTCGTAGATCCAGCGGCGGTCGCCGGTCGCGGCATCGAGGCCGATCAGGCGGTCGTCCTGGGTCTGCACTACCACCACGTCGCCGTTGTTGGCGGGCGGTGCCAGCACTTCACTGGTCACGCGCGAACGCCAGCGCTCTTCACCGGTGCTGGAGTCCAGCGCGATGACTTCGCCTTTGAGGGTGCCGAGCATGACCAGCCCGTAACCCACGCCGACAGCGCCCGACACTTGCAGGTCCAGGTCTTTTTTCCACACCACGTCGCCGGTGATACGGTCGAGGGCGAAGACTTCGCCGTTGACGTCGGAGGCGTAGATACGGTCGTTTTCGATGGCCGGTACCAGGGTGTTGTACGTCTCGCCCTGGCCGTCACCGATCGAGCGGCTCCACTGCTTCTTCAGTACCACTTCCTCGGTGAACTTGGTCAGCTCGGCCGGGGGCAGTTCCTTCTTGCTGTTGCTGCTGCAACCCGCGGCCAGTACGGCCAGGGTCAGCACTGCTGCTTGTTTCCAACCGATCACGTCACGCGTCCCCTTTGGCCAAGTCATCCAGCTTCAGTTGCAGGCCACCGACCGCTGCTTCATCCGACAGCGAGGCCTTGGCTTTCTCATAAGCGCTGTGAGCATCGTCGGCGCGACCCAGCTGCACCAGCAGGTCACCCTTCAATTCTTCGCGGCTGGCCAGGAACGCCTTGTCGGCGTCGCCGTCGAGCAGCTTGAGTGCCTCTTCGGCCTTGTCCTGGGCAGCCAGTACACGGGCCAGGCGCTGGCGCGAGATCTCGCCCAGGGTGGCATCGGCTGGCTTGTCCAACACAGCTTTGAGCTCGGCAGCAGCGTCGTCGAGCTTGCCGCTCTCGACCGCGACCTTGGCCACGAACAGGCTGCCGTACTGGGCGTAGGCGGTACCACCGAACTCGCTCTTGAGCTTGCCGGCCAGTTCCGCGACCTTGGTTGCGTCAGGCTGGCCACTCGGCGTCAGGCTGGTTTCAAGCAAAGCCTGGTACAGCTGCGAGGCACCTTGCGACTGGTTGTTCTGGTACTTGTGCCAGGTATTCCAGCCCAGTACCACCACACCGGCCAGCAACGCGCCCGTCAGCAGCGGCTTGCCGTTGCGGTTCCACCAGTCCTTGACCCCTGCCAGGTCATCATCATCGGTACTCGACACCCCAATACTCCTTTTCGCCTATTCGCTTGTTGGACCGCGTTACGCCTGTGCGACCGCGGTTTCCAGGTGCTCAGCCAGAGCATCCCAGGCAATGTTCTGTTGTTCGCCCTGACCACGCAGGGGCTTGAAGCCGATCGCTTGCTGGGCCAGCTCGTCGTCGCCAAGAATCAGGGCGAACAGCGCGCCGCTCTTGTCGGCTTTCTTGAACTGGCTCTTGAAGCTGCCACCCCCGGCGTTGACCACCAGGCGCAGGCCTGGCAGACGATCACGCAGGCGTTCGGACAGGCGCAGGCCAGCCAGCTCGGCCTGTTCGCCGAAGGCGCAGAGGTAGACGTCGACCTGACGGCTGATCGACTCGGGCACCTTGCCCAGGGTCTCCAGCAGCAGAATCAGGCGCTCGATACCCATGGCGAAACCAACGCCGGTGGTCGGCTTGCCGCCCATCTGCTCGACCAGGCCGTCGTAGCGGCCACCGGCGCAGACAGTGCCCTGGGCGCCGAGTTTGTCGGTGACCCACTCGAACACGGTCTTGCTGTAGTAGTCCAGGCCACGCACCAGCTTGGTGTTGATCACGAACGGAATACCGGCAGCATCCAGACGGGCCTTGAGGCCCTCGAAGTGCACGCGGGATTCTTCGTCCAGGTAATCTTCGAGCTTCGGCGCGCCAACCAGCACCGCCTGGGTGTTCTGGTCCTTGCTGTCGAGGATGCGCAGCGGGTTGCTCTTCAGGCGGCGCTGGCTGTCTTCGTCCAGCTGCTCGAGGCGTGCCGAGAGGAACTCGACCAGCGCATCACGGTAGCGGGCACGGGCTTCGCTGGTACCCAGGCTGTTGAGCTCGAGCTTGACCGCGTCCTGGATGCCCAGCAGGCCCCACAGGCGCCAGGTCAGCATGATCAGCTCGGCGTCGATGTCCGGCCCGTCAAGGTTGAACACTTCCACGCCGATCTGGTGGAACTGGCGGTAGCGGCCCTTTTGCGGGCGCTCGTGGCGGAACATCTGGCCGATGTACCACAGTTTCTGCACCTGGCCGTTGCCGGTGATGCCATGTTCCAGCACGGCACGCACACAGGCGGCAGTGCCTTCGGGGCGCAGGGTGAGCGAATCGCCGTTGCGGTCCTCGAAGGTGTACATCTCTTTTTCGACGATGTCGGTCACTTCACCGATGGAGCGCTTGAACAGCTCGGTGAACTCGACGATCGGTGTGCGGATCTGGCTGTACCCGTAGGTGTCCAGCAGGCCGGCCACGGTGCCCTCGAAGTAGCGCCACAGTGGCGACTGTTCAGGCAGGATGTCGTTCATGCCACGGATGGCTTGCAGCGATTTGCTCACGAAAAGTCCTTACGAATTCTGTATGTCAGCCACGGGCGATCAGCGCCGCGTCGGCTTCGACCTTTTCGGCCGCTTTCTGGCGGATGAGCTTTTCGAGCTCATCGACCAGGTTGTCATTGGTCAGCTTCTGCGCCGGCTTGCCGTCGATGTAGATCAGGTTCGGCGTGCCGCCGGTCAGCCCTACGTGGGCTTCCTTGGCTTCGCCCGGGCCGTTGACCACGCAACCGATCACCGCGACGTCCAGCGGCACCAACAGGTCTTCCAGGCGCCCTTCCAGCTCGTTCATGGTCTTGACCACATCGAAGTTCTGCCGCGAGCAGCTTGGGCAGGCGATGAAGTTGATGCCACGCGAACGCAGGTGCAGCGACTTGAGGATGTCGTAACCGACTTTCACTTCCTCGACCGGGTCAGCAGCCAGCGAGATACGAATGGTATCGCCGATGCCTTCGGCCAGCAGCATACCGAGGCCGACGGCGGATTTCACTGTCCCCGAGCGCAGGCCACCGGCTTCGGTGATGCCCAGGTGCAGGGGCTGGATGATCTGCTTGGCCAACAAGCGGTAGGCTTCGACGGCCATGAACACGTCGGAGGCCTTGACGCTGACTTTGAAGTCCTGGAAGTCCAGGCGGTCCAGGTGCTCGACATGGCGCAGCGCCGACTCGACCAGCGCGGCTGGGGTCGGTTCGCCGTACTTCTTCTGCAGGTCCTTTTCCAGGGAGCCTGCGTTGACGCCGATACGGATCGGGATACCGCGGTCGCGGGCCGCATCGACCACGGCACGCACACGGTCTTCACGGCCGATATTGCCCGGGTTGATGCGCAGGCAGTCGACGCCCAGTTCGGCCACACGCAAGGCGATCTTGTAGTCGAAGTGAATGTCAGCAACCAGCGGAACGCTGACCCGTTGCTTGATGCGGCCGAAGGCCTCGGCGGCGTCCATGTCTGGCACCGAGACACGCACGATGTCGACACCGGCATCCACCAGGCGCTGGATCTGCCCGACGGTGGCATCGACATCGTTGGTGTCGGTGTTGGTCATGCTTTGTACCGCGATGGGCGCATCACCACCCACCGGCACATTGCCGACCCAGATTTTGCGGGATTCGCGACGTTTGATCGGAGATTCGCCGTGCATGACTTACTGTCCCAACTTCAGGCGAGCAGTCTCGCCGCTTGTAAACGGAGCAACATCGACGGCCTGGCCGTTGTAGCTGACCTGCGCGCCACGGGCAAAGCCCAGGCGTACCGCGAACGGCGGCTTGCCGGTCAGCTCGAGGTTGTCACCCTTGCGCTTGACGCCGCTGAACAGCACCTTGCCATTACCGTCGTTGACTTGGGTCCAGCAATTGGCGCTGAACTGAATCGAGACACTGGCGCTACCGGCCGGCACTGCGACGGGCGCGGCGGGCACAGTGGCAGCGGGCGCGGCAGCCACGGGCGCGGTTGCAGCTGGCGCTGCCGGAGCAGGCGCAGGCGTTGGCGCAGTGGCTGCGGCGGCCGCTTGGGGCTGCTGAGCGGGGGTTGGTATTACGGTTGCTGCAGGGGGCTGCGCAGCGCTGGCGGGTGCTTGCTCGGCAGCGGCGGCCGACTGTTCACCTGCGGGCTGCTCCAGCGGCAACGGGGCGCTCTCGGGTTGCTGGCCGGCGCTCACGGCCTGGTCTTCAGGCTCGTCCAGCGGGTGAATCTGTGTGGTGCCGTCGGCGCTCTCGACTTCGACGTGCTCCAGGGCGATCTTGGCCAGGTCCTTGCCACGCAGGCTGCCTTGGTCCTGCCACCAGACGAAGCCACCACCGACTACCGCCACCAGCAGCAACAGGCTGACGCCGCGCAGGATGTTATGCGAGAGGCGTACAGGCTCTTCGATGCGGCCCAGCGAATGCACTTCGCTGCCTTTGGCGTGGGTGCCGGTGTAACGGTCGAAGGCCTCGACCAGCGTGGCTTGGTCCAGGTCCATCAGTTTGGCGTAGGCGCGGATATAGCCACGGGCGAACGTGTGCCCGGGCAACTTGTCGAAGGCGCCGGTTTCAACGTGGTTCAACGAACTGACAGTGAGGTTGAGCTTGCGGGCCACCTCGGCTTGTGACCAGTCCCGCTTCTCACGGGCCTGACGCAAAAGCTCACCGGGGTTCTGGCCAGGCGCTACGGCTACTTCGGGATGCGCGGCGTTCATCGTTGCTCCGACAGGTATTGCTGATATTCCGGCGTACCGGGATAAAGTCGTTGTAATTGCTGGCCCAAATTGGCCAATGTGCCCTGCTCGTCGAACACCCGGGCAAGGCGGCTGCCCAGCAGGAGGCTACGGGCGTCGTGGTCGCTCAACTGGCTGAAACGATCGTAGTAGTCCAGGGACGGCACATAATGCCTGTTTTCGTAGGACAACTCAGCCATTTCCAGCAACGCCTTGGGTTGCCGTGGGTTGAGTTGCAACGCTTTGAGCAGATAGGCGTGCGCCTGGTCTAGACGCTCGAGCTTCAGGGCGGTCAAGCCAAGGTTCTCGTACACGCGTGAGCGTTCAGGATACAGGGTATCGGCACTGGCCAGGCGAAACATCTGCTTGGCCTCGGCAAATCGCCCCTGAGCATAAAGGAAACTGCCGTAGTTGTTGCGAATTCGCGTATCGCCTGGGCGTGCCTGCAGGGCTTTTTGAAAGTGCTGCTCGGCCAGGGCCGGCTCACCTTCAGCCTGAAACACCAGCGCCAGCGCCGCATGCGCGCCGGCATCGCTGGCGTCCAGGGCAAGCGCCTTGCCCAGCGGGGCCTTGGCCTGTTCGGTCAAGCCTTGTTGCAAATAACCAAGCCCCAACTGCACATACGCCCTGCCCGCCTCTTGCCGCCCTTGGCGGCTGGCCAGCGGGTCACCCGCGCCGCCCGACACGCAGCCGGCCAGCAGCAAAAGCGCAAGGATCGACAGCGCGGCGCGCAGGGTCATGGCGAGTTCTCGGTCAGTGGCGCGCAGCGCTGTCTTGCAGCTCGGCGTCGGCAGAGAGCTGGCGCACGGCGATGTAGCGCTCACTGCGGCGGGTGCGGTCGTTGACCTGGCCGACCAGCTGACCACAGGCGGCGTCGATGTCTTCGCCACGGGTGGTACGGGTGGTGACGTTGAAACCACCGTGGTGGAGCAGGTCCTGGAAGCGGCGGATGGCGTTGTTGCTCGGCCGCTCGTAACCGGAATGCGGGAACGGGTTGAACGGTATCAGGTTGATCTTGCAGGGTACGTCGCGCAGCAGTTCGATCATCTGCGCGGCATGTTCAGGCTGGTCGTTCACGTCCTTGAGCAGGGTGTACTCGACCGTCAACACGCGCTTGCCACCCAGGGTGGCCATGTAGCCCATGCACGACTCCAGCAGCACCTTCAGCGGGTACTTCTTGTTGATCGGCACCAGCTGGTTACGCAGCTCGTCGTTCGGCGCGTGCAGCGACAGGGCCAGCGACACGTCGATGTGCTTGGCCAGTTCGTCAATCATCGGCACCACGCCCGAGGTGGACAAGGTGACGCGACGCTTGGAAATGCCATAGCCCAGATCATCCATCATGATCTTCATGGCGGCGATGACATTGTCGAAGTTCAGCAAAGGCTCGCCCATGCCCATCATGACCACGTTGGTAATCGCGCGGTCGACTTTAGCCGGGACGGTCCCGAAAGATTTGTTGGCAAGCCACACCTGGCCAATCACTTCGGCGGCGGTGAGGTTGCTGTTGAAGCCTTGCTTGCCGGTGGAGCAGAAACTGCAGTCCAGGGCGCAGCCGGCTTGCGACGATACGCACAGCGTGCCGCGGTCGTCGGTAGGAATGTAGACGGTCTCGACGCAGCTGCCAGAGGCAACGCGGATCACCCATTTACGGGTGCCGTCGGCGGAAATGTCTTCACTGACCACTTCCGGTGGGCGAATTTCGGCAACAGCCTCGAGCTTTTCGCGCAAGGCCTTGCCGACGTTCGTCATGGCGGCGAAATCATCGACGCCAAAATGGTGAATCCATTTCATCACCTGGCCGGCACGGAAGCGCTTCTCCCCTATAGAGTCGAAGAATTGTTCCATTTCCGGCTGGGTCAGGCCCAACAGGTTGATTTTGCCAGTAGATGTCGTCATGGATTCACCCTCACCCGTAAGCTTTCGCTTAGCGAGTGGTTACCTCGGTAGCAGCGAAGAAGTAAGCGATTTCGCGAGCAGCAGCAGCTTCGGAGTCCGAACCGTGAACGGCGTTGGCGTCGATCGACTCGGCGAAGTCAGCACGGATGGTGCCGGCAGCAGCTTCTTTAGGGTTGGTAGCGCCCATCAGCTCACGGTTCAGAGCGATGGCGTTTTCGCCTTCCAGAACCTGAACAACAACCGGGCCGGAAGTCATGAAGGCAACCAGGTCGCCGAAGAAGCCGCGCTCGCTGTGCTCAGCGTAGAAGCCTTCGGCTTCGGCTTTGGACAGTTGCTTGATTTTCGAGGCAACGATTTTCAGGCCAGCTTCTTCGAAGCGAGTGGTGATCTTGCCGATGACGTTTTTGGCAACTGCGTCAGGCTTGATGATCGAGAAAGTACGTTGAACAGCCATGGAAAACTCCAGAAATATGAGTGTTGCGAAAAATTAAACCCGCGAATTATACGCGGGTTTCAGGGGATTGCCTAACCTGCAGCGACGCGCTTAGTCGGCTTCATCAATCCAGGCCGCCTGGATGGCCTCGAGCACTTTCTCACCGCCGCGTGACGGATCGTCGCTGAACTCTGGCAATGCCAGCACCCAGCGGTGCAGATCGACGAAATTCACATAACGAGGATCGACGTCCGGCTTGCTTTCTGCAAGCTGGATGGCGATCTCAAGTACATCAACCCATTTCAGACTCATGCAAAAATCCTCAGTGGGGCGCTTCGGCAGCGTGGTTGAGCGAATACTTGGGGATCTCGATGGTCAGGTCCTGGTCGGCGACGACCACCTGGCAGCCGAGGCGCGACTGGGCTTCCAGGCCCCAGGCCTTGTCCAGCATGTCCTCTTCCAGCTCGTCCGCTTCTTCCAGCGAGTCGAAACCTTTGCGAACAATACAGTGACAGGTGGTGCAGGCCTTGACCCCACCGCAAGCGCTTTCCATTTCGATGTGATGCTCGTGGGCCAGCTCCAGGATGTTGGTCCCAGGCTCGACCTCCACGGTCAGCCCTTCCGGGCAAAACTTCTCGTGCGGCAGGAATGTCACCAGCGGCATCGGTTACTCCTCGATCTCATTCAGGTTGCGCCCGGCCAGTGCGGCTTTGACCGTCGAATCAAGGCGACGGGCGGCAAATGCATCGGTCACCTGCGACAGACGCTTGGTCTGTTGCTCGATGGCGGGGCCATCGGTGCCGGTCAGCAAATCACGTAGTTCTTGCATCTGGAATTCGATGGCTTCGCGTTCTTCGCTGCTGAGCAGGCGCTCGCCATCGGCGTCCAGGGCGCCCTGTACCGCTTCGAGCAGGCGCTCACCGTCAACCTGGTGTTCACGCAACTGACGGGCCTGCTTGTCGCTGCCTGCGTGCTCGAACGAATCTTTGAGCATGCGGGCGATCTCGCCGTCGGTCAGGCCGTAGGACGGCTTGACCTGAATGCTGGCTTCGACGCCCGAGCCCAGTTCGCGGGCAGCGACGCTGAGCAGGCCATCGGCATCGACCTGGAAGGTCACGCGGATTTTCGCCGCACCGGCGACCATGGCCGGGATGCCGCGCAGCTCGAAGCGCGCCAGCGAGCGGCAGTCGCTGATCAGCTCGCGCTCGCCTTGCAGGACGTGAATCATCATGGCCGACTGGCCATCTTTATAGGTGGTGAACTCTTGCGCACGCGCCACCGGAATGGTGGTGTTGCGCGGGATCACCTTCTCCATCAATCCGCCCATGGTCTCAAGGCCCAGGGACAGCGGGATGACGTCGAGCAGCAGCAACTCGCCACCTTCGCGGCGGTTGCCAGCCAGGGTGTCGGCCTGAATGGCAGCACCGATGGCCACCACCTGATCAGGGTCGATCGAGGTCAACGGGGTACGGCCGAACAGTGTGCCAACAGCGTCACGCACACGTGGAACGCGGGTCGAACCACCGACCATGACCACTGCACCCACCTCTTCCAGCTCGACACCGCTGTCGCGCACGGCGCGGCGGCAGGCTTTGAGGCTGCGAGCGATCAGCGGCTCGATCATGGCATCGAAGGCGGCCCGGCTGAGCTCACCCTGCCAGGCACCGTGGCTGACGCTGACCTCGTCGGCGTCGGTCAGGGCTTCCTTGGCGGCGCAGGCGGCCTGCAGCAGCTGGCGCTGGGTACCCGGGTCGAGGTCGGAAGACAGCCCAGCCTGTTCAATGATCCAACCGGCAATCGCGTGGTCGAAATCATCGCCGCCCAGGGCGGTGTCGCCACCGGTGGCCAGGACTTCGAAGACGCCGGCCGTCAGGCGCAGGATGGAAATATCGAACGTGCCGCCACCCAGGTCATAGATGGCCACCACGCCTTCGGCGTTCTGGTCCAGGCCATAGGCCACGGCCGCTGCGGTCGGCTCGTTGAGCAGGCGCAACACATTGAGGCCGGCCAGGCGCGCGGCATCCTTGGTCGCTTGGCGCTGGGCGTCGTCGAAATAGGCTGGCACGGTAATCACCGCCCCCACCAAGTCGCCACCGAGGGTTTGCTCGGCGCGTTCGCGCAGCACCTTGAGGATGTCGGCCGACACCTCCACCGGGCTTTTCGGCCCTTGGACGGTGTCGATGAACGGCATGTGCGACTCACCGCCAATGAAGCGGTACGGCAGCTGCTCGCCCAACTGCTTGACGTCGGCCAGGCCGCGCCCCATCAGGCGCTTTACCGACAGCACGGTGTTCAAAGGGTCGCTGGAAGCGGCATCGCGCGCAGCCTGCCCGACTTCGCTGCGCCCTTCGAGGTAGCGCACCGCAGACGGCAAAATGACATTACCCTGCACATCAGGCAGGGGCTCGCTGCGACCGCTGCGAACGGCAGCGACCAGTGAATTGGTGGTACCCAGGTCGATACCCACCGCCAGGCGGCGCTGGTGCGGTTGAGGGCTTTGACCGGGTTCGGCGATCTGCAGTAGGGCCATGCTTATCTGAATACCTTAGGCGTCATCACGGGCAACGCCGGGTTAATCGTCGAGGCGCTCTTCCAGTTGGCGCACTTCTTGGGCGAGCTTGTCGAGGAACTGCATGCGGCGCATCAGGCGTTCGGCCTTCTCGCGCTCGGCAGGCACATCCCAGCAGGCGGCGAAATCCTCGTTCAGCGTGTCCTGCGCACCCTTGAGGCGCTTCTTGAACACGGCAACACCATCGAGGTCGGCTTCGTCCTGCAGCTCTTCGAGCTCTTCGCGCCACTGCATCTGCTGCAGCAGGAAGTCGGGGTCATGGACCGTGACTTCCTGGGGCACTTCGTGGCCACCGATTGCCAGCAAGTAGCGGGCTCGGCGCGGCGCACTGCGCAGCGTCTGGTAGGCGTCGTTGAGAGCCGCGGACTTCTCCAGGGCTACCCGCTGCTCGCGCTCGGAAGCGTCGGCAAAACGGTCAGGATGGACCTCGCGGGCCAGCTCGCGGTAGCGAGTGGCCAGCTTGTCGAGGTCCAGCCGGAAGCACGGCTGGAGATCAAACAGAGCGTAATGACAAGGAGTACCCACAGCCAGCCTCAGACGTTGAAGCTTTCGCCGCAGCCACACTCACCGCGCACGTTGGGGTTGTTGAACTTGAAGCCTTCGTTCAACCCTTCCTTGACGAAGTCGAGCTCGGTGCCATCGAGGTACACCAGGCTTTTCGGGTCGATGATGACCTTCACGCCATGGTTCTCGAATACCTGGTCTTCGCCCGCCACTTCGTCGACGAACTCCAGCACATAGGCCAGGCCCGAGCAGCCGGTGGTACGTACGGCCAGGCGAATGCCTTCACCCTTGCCGCGCCCTTCCAGGGAACGCCGCACGTGGTTGGCGGCGGCTTCTGTCATGCTGATAGCCATCAGAACTCCTTACCTCGCAACAGGCGACTTAGATCAAGCCTTTCTTCTGCTTGTAATCGCGAACGGCTGCCTTGATGGCATCCTCGGCGAGTACCGAGCAGTGGATCTTGACCGGCGGCAACGCCAGTTCTTCAGCCAGCTGGGTGTTCTTGATGGTTTCGGCTTCGTCCAGGGTCTTGCCCTTCATCCACTCGGTGGCGAGGGAGCTGGAAGCGATAGCCGAACCGCAGCCGTAGGTCTTGAACTTGGCGTCTTCGATGACGCCCTGCTCGTTGACCTTAATCTGCAGACGCATCACGTCACCGCAGGCCGGCGCGCCGACCATGCCGGTACCGACGTCCGGGTCTTCGGCATTCATCTTGCCGACGTTGCGCGGGTTTTCGTAGTGGTCGATGACCTTTTCACTGTATGCCATGGTGCAATTCCTTCCTCATCAGGGAGCCGCTCTTGCCGGCGACTGCTTAGTGGGCGGCCCACTCGATCTTGGAGATGTCAACGCCGTCTTTGTACATGTCCCACAGCGGCGACAGCTCACGCAGTTTGTTAACGGCCTCGCAGACTTTCTGCGCGGCGTAGTCGACTTCTTCTTCGGTGGTGAAGCGGCCGAAGGAGAAGCGGATCGAGCTGTGCGCCAGCTCGTCGTTACGGCCCAGAGCGCGCAGTACATACGACGGCTCGAGCGAAGCGGAGGTACAGGCCGAACCGGACGATACGGCGATGTCTTTCAGGGACATCAGCAGCGACTCGCCTTCGACGTAGTTGAAGCTCAGGTTCAGGTTGTGCGGTACGCGGGCAGTCTGGCTGCCGTTGACGTACAGCTCTTCAAGGTCCGAGACCTGCTTGAAGAAGCGGTCGCTCAGGGCCTTGATGCGAGCGTTCTCGCTGGCCATTTCCTGCTTGGCAATGGCGAAGGCTTCGCCCATGCCGACGATCTGGTGAGTCGGCAAGGTGCCCGAACGCATGCCGCGCTCATGGCCGCCACCGTGGATGATCGCTTCCAGACGCACACGCGGCTTGCGGCTGACGTACAGCGCGCCGATACCTTTAGGGCCGTAGACCTTGTGCGCCGAGAACGACATCAGGTCAACCTTCAGCTTTTGCAGGTCGATTTCGACCTTGCCGGCCGACTGGGCGGCATCGACGTGGAACAGCACGCCGCGGGCGCGGGTCAGCTCACCGATGGCGGCGATGTCGTTGATCGAGCCGACTTCGTTGTTGACGTGCATCAGCGAGACCAGAATGGTGTCGTCGCGCAGCACGGCTTCGACCATGGCCGGGGTGACAATGCCGTCTTCGCCTGGCTCGAGGTAGGTGACTTCGAAACCTTCACGCTCGAGCTGGCGAGCGGTATCCAGGACCGCCTTGTGCTCGATCTTGGAGGTGATGATGTGCTTGCCCTTGGTCTGATAGAAGTGCGCGACACCTTTGAGTGCGAGGTTGTCGGACTCGGTGGCACCGCTGGTCCAGACGATTTCGCGCGGATCGGCGTTGATCAGCTCGGCGACCTGGCGACGACCGTTCTCGACCGCTTCTTCGGCTTTCCAGCCGAATACGTGGGAGCGCGAAGCCGGGTTACCGAAGTTCCCGTCGACCAGCAGGCAGTCAGCCATCTTCTGGGCGACGCGGGGATCGACCGGGGTGGTCGCGGAGTAATCGAGGTAGATCGGCAACTTCATGGATATCTCCTATCAGGCGGTGGCGTCGCTCGTCGCTGTCATAACGGTCAGTCGACGGCGGACGTCTCAATCTTGTCCAACTGGGCGGATCGGCCTGCGACACGACGCAGGTCCTGGCGCTGGGCGACTTCCTGCACCTCACGGCGCTTGACGAGGTCGGCCAGGCTGATGCCGCTGAGGAATTCATGGATCTGCTGGCTGAGATCGCACCACAAGTGGTGGGTCAGGCAGGTGTCACCGGCATGGCAATCCCCAAGGCCTTGGCAACGGGTGGCATCGACCGATTCGTTGACCGCGTCGATGACCTGGGCCACCTGGATGGTTTCCATGCCCCGCGACAGCTGATAGCCACCGCCTGGACCGCGCACACTGGATACCAGGCTGCTGCGGCGCAGCTTGGCGAACAGCTGCTCCAGATAAGAGAGGGAAATGCCCTGGCGCTCGGAAATGTCGGCCAAAGACACCGGCCCATGCTGCGCGTGCAACGCCAGGTCAAGCATGGCTGTCACGGCGTATCGGCCTTTGGTAGTCAGTCGCATGGCTATTGGGTACCACGGGAGTTACAGGATGTGAGCGAGTATGCGATTCCCGAGCATTTAAGTCAACTATAAGACCTACTGCTTTAGTCGGGTTTTGCATCGGGAGGCGGCCGCGATTGTAGCAGACGAGGGGCGTGCGCACACGCCCCGTATGTCACTATGATTTCAGCACGGCGCGATCAATGCGACTGAGTGTCGCGCTGGGCGACCTGGGCAACTTCGGTGAAGTCATCTTCCGGCAGCGCCGGCAACTCCTTGGCGCAGTAGTCGCTACCCATCTTGGTCAGCGCACCGCACATGCCCTCCAGGCGCTCATCGACCGCCTGCAGGTGGTCGAGCATCTGGCCGATGGCACGCGCGACCGGGTCAGGCATGTCGCCACTGACGCCGTAGGCATCGAAGCCGATCTTCTCGGCCATGGCTTTGCGCCGGGCTTCGACTTCGGTCTCTTCGCTCTTGACGATAATACGCCCCGGGATACCGACGGCAGTCGCCCCTGCCGGCACAGCCTTGGTCACCACCGCATTGGAGCCGATCTTGGCCCCGGCGCCGACAGTGAACGGCCCCAGTACCTTGGCCCCCGCCCCTACCACCACGCCGTTTTCCAGGGTTGGGTGGCGCTTGCCTTTGTTCCAGCTGGTGCCGCCCAGAGTGACGCCCTGGTAGAGGGTGACATCGTCGCCAATCTCAGCGGTCTCGCCGATGACAATGCCCATGCCGTGGTCAATGAAGAAGCGGCGGCCGATGGTGGCGCCGGGGTGGATCTCGATCCCGGTCATCCACCGGCCGAAGTTCGACACCAGCCGGGCCAGCCATTTGAAATCACGTTTCCACAAGGCATTACCCAACCGGTGCAGCCAGATGGCGTGCATGCCTGGGTAGCAGGTCAGTACCTCGAAGGCATTGCGCGCGGCGGGGTCACGGTGGAATACGCTTTGAATATCTTCACGCAGACGTTCGAACATCTGTCAGCCCTTCCTTTTATGCGGTTCGCCCCGAGCCACTTTCTGGGTCTCGGTGAGGATGCCGCGCAAAATGCTCATTTCCGGACGCTCGACCGAGCTTCGCCCATACAACCGGCGCAGGCGCGCCATCAGGTGCTTGGGTTTCTCGGGGTCAAGGAAGCCGATGTCCACCAGGGTCTTTTCCAGGTGGTCATAGAACAGCTCCATCTCGTCCATGGTCGCCAGCTCGCTGGCGTCGACCTTCTCGACTTTGGCCGGTGCATCCTCAGCCGCCAGCCAAGCCATGCGCACCTCATAAGAGAGCACCTGGACAGCGGCGGCCAGATTCAGCGAGCTGAAGTCGGGGTTCGAGGGAATGTGCACGTGGAAGTGACATCGCTGCAGTTCTTCGTTGGTCAGGCCGGCGTGTTCACGCCCGAACACCAAGGCGATTTCCTCGCCGCCCAGCGCATGCTCCACGGCCTTGGCCCCGCATTCGCGAGGGCCGATCAGCGGCCAAGGGATACTGCGCTCGCGGGCACTGGTGCCCATGACCAGGTTACAGCCGACCAACGCCTGCTCAAGGCTGTCGACGACCTGGGCATTGCTCAGCACATCGTCGGCACCGGAGGCACGTGCACTGGCTTCGGCCGCAGGGAACTCTTTCGGCTGCACCAGCACCAGGCGCGACAAGCCCATGTTTTTCATGGCACGTGCAGCGCCGCCGATGTTGCCGGGGTGGCTGGTATTGACCAGAACAACACGAATATTTTGCAGCACGGTGTTGTGCTCTCAGAGGCTGATATCAGGGCCTTCGATCTTACAGAACCGACGGACGTAACGCCATGAAAGCAAATGTGACACTTCTGCCGTCAAAGATTTCTGCTAGAATGATCGGCTTTCTTCTTTAACATCTCCAGGTGACCCGCCCATGCAGCCTATGCTGAATATCGCCCTGCGCGCCGCTCGCAGCGCCAGTGAACTGATTTTCCGCTCCATCGAACGCCTGGATAGCATCAAGGTCGATGAGAAAGAGGCCAAGGACTACGTTTCCGAAGTCGATCGCGCCGCCGAGCAGAAAATCGTCGACGCCCTGCGCAAAGCCTACCCGAACCACTCCATCCAGGGTGAAGAGACCGGCATGCACGCGGGCACCGGCGAAGAAGGCAAGGACTACCTGTGGATCATCGATCCGCTGGACGGCACCACCAACTTCCTGCGCGGCATCCCTCACTTCGCCGTCAGCATCGCCTGCAAATACCGTGGTCGCCTCGAGCACGCCGTGGTACTCGACCCGGTTCGCCAGGAAGAATTCACCGCCAGCCGTGGCCGTGGCGCCCAGCTCAATGGCCGTCGCCTGCGCGTCAGCTCGCGCACCAGCCTGGAAGGCGCCCTGCTGGGTACCGGCTTCCCGTTCCGTGACAACCAAATGGCCGACCTGGACAACTACCTGGGCATGTTCCGCGCCCTGACTGGCCAGACCGCCGGCATCCGCCGCGCAGGTTCCGCCAGCCTGGACCTGGCCTACGTCGCCGCCGGCCGCTTCGATGCCTTCTGGGAGTCGGGCCTGGCCGAGTGGGACATGGCTGCAGGCGTACTGCTGATTCAAGAAGCAGGCGGCCTGGTAAGCGACTTCAACGGTGGCCACGACTTCCTCGACAAGGGCCACATCGTCGCCGGCAACATCAAGTGCTTCAAAGCAGTATTGACGGCTATTCAGCCGCACCTGCCAGAGAGCATGAAGCGCTAAGCGCTGGCTGTATTAGAAAAGCACCCCTCGGGGTGCTTTTTTTATGGGCGCTATAAGTGTGCTGTGCATGGCGAGGGTCATACAACTTGATGGCAAGTCAGCGTGAATACACCCGGCGCCTATTCAATGGCAGTTGCTATTGATTGCCGCTTCCAAGGCCGCCGTGGTTTTATCATTCAATTCAATGCGCAGTGCCACCGCGCGTTCAACGCCAATTTGCAATGCCGGCCCGAAACGACTGATATCCAGGCCCAGGCGAATCAACATTTTCTCGACGCCCACCGTGGTCACCGTGACGAACTGCTTCACCTCACAACTGATGGCGTAGTTGACGATGGCATGAATCGCTTGCGTGGTGCCTTGGGAGAAGCCGAACCGGTTGCCGTCCGGCAGCTCGATGGCGAAGCGGCTCAGCTCCCAGATCGCGTCGGAGCACGGCGCCGGGTGCCCATGCAGCAGCTCTGGGAAAGTGTGCGCCAGCATGTTAGGGCCGGTCGTCGGCAGTATGCGCCAGCAGCCACACACATAACCCGCCTCGTCATCGCGGTTGATGATCATGTAATAGGGGTCGAGCGCATCATACCCGTCGATTTCCATGTCATTGATCAGTGGGATGTCCCACATCTTTTTAACCTTGAAAATACGCGCCCGAAGTTTGTGCATCGCATTCAGCGCTTGTGGGTCGATGTTAGTGCGGCGATCAATGGAGATAAGCATAGGGGCAAATACCGGCAGGGGTTGGAGTTGCCGCCCACGGTATATTCACACTGAATAAATAAAATCCTACCTAATTTGGGAGGTGGCCGACGTTACTCGGGCTTGTTAATTTTTCGGCTTTTGCAGGATGGATTCCGGATGAAGCTACTCAATACCTCCGCCGTACGCGAGGTCGCCCATCAAGCCATCAGCCTGCGCCTGGGCCTCAAACAGAGCCAGACCGAGTTCTGGTCGCGCTTTGGCATCAGCCAGGCCTGTGCCAGCCGCATCGAATGCACCAGCCAAGTGCCTGCGCCGGTGTACATTCTGCTGCGCCTGTACCTTAGCGGCCGGCTCGAGGAGAGCGACCTGGCCCAACGCCCACAGTGATACTCAGGGCGTGATCGACTTCTGCTGGATGGCCTTGAGCACCGCCATCTGGCGTGAGCTGACCTGGAACTTGCGGCGGATGTTCTTGAAGTGGAAGTCGATGGCCGAGGTCGTGCACGACAAGATCATCGAGATTTCCCAGGTAGTCTTGCCCGCCGCGCTCCACTGCAGCACCTCTTTCTCCCGGCTGGTCAGGTGCACAGGTTCCGAGCATTCAATGCGCGCCCTGAGCATCCCTTCCATCGCGTAATCGCGCAGCAGGGTTGCCATGGGCAAGGACTGGATCATTGCAGCAGTCGCCTGCTCGCCGCTCTCATCCGGCTTGAGGCACAGCATGCCCGCCTCGCCCCGCGGGCCGTGCAGGGGCAGCGCCAGCCCTTGCTGCAACCCATGCGCAGCGGCTTCTTCGAAGAACTCCGACTCTGAGGGCCCCCGATAGTTTTCGCGGTTCCACAGCAGTGGCCGATTGGCGTTCAGGCAATGCTGAACGACCGGGTCGACTGCCGCGTAAGACTCGGCGTCGTAACGCGTACGCCAGGCATCGGGGTAATCACTGTAGATCAGCACCTGCTGACAAGCGTCCGTGGGGGCAGGTTTGAGGCCGATCAGAAAGTTCGAGTAACCCAGCTTGCGGGTCAGGAGTTTCAGGTGAGCCAGCCAGTCCTCAAAGCGCTCCATTTCGCCGAGTTTCAGCAGCTCATCCATTACCAGTAGGGCCATTCCCTTCCTCGTAGGCACCGTTTGACGGTGGTCTCATGGCGAGACGACACGCGAGGGAATATCGACTCCCTCATTCAGGTGGGTCGATAAGATAGTTACGTGGCACTTTGAAATCAACGTGCGAATTGTGCCCGCCGACGAGTTACCCACCCGACGCAGGCGGTCGAAGACAGTAATAAAACTGCCAGGCGCACCACAACCTCCCTGTTCTGGGAGGTACCAGGCGGCGCGCGCAGCCTATTAACTAGCGTGGCACCAGCCTGCATCCGGCAGGCTGCACCGCTTTGCACATGGACGGCAAGGGAAGACACCTGAAGCTGTAGTTCGGCTGCCCCTCAAGGAGACCCCTGCATGTTCCAGCAACAGTTCTTCAGCATGGTTGCACGCCATCGCGACCACCCGGCGATCGTCGACAGCCATGGCAAGACCCGCAGCTACGGCGAACTGCTGCATGACATCGATCAATTGCGCGCCAGGCTGCACGCCGCAGGCCTGCGCGAAGGCGACGTGGTTGCCACCCAACTGGGCAACAGTAGCGGTTATGTCGCTCTGTTGTTCGCCATGGCCAGCCTGGGGCTGATTCATTGCCCTGTAAGCGTGGCCAGCAGCATCCACCAGCGCGCCATGCGCCTGGGCCAGGTCGGTGCCGCCCTGCTGGTGACCGAAGCCGGCATCGTGCCGGCGGGCCTGGGCATCCCTGGCTTTACCCTGCACTCGCCGACACCCGTCAACCTCAAGACACCCGCCTGGCGTGACTGCGCCGGTTTGATGCGCATGCAGGAAACATCCGGCAGCACCGGTGCTCCCAAACTTGCACTGTGGCGCCAGGACAGGCTGTACCGGGAAATCATGCACTGGGTCGATAGCGCCGGCCTCGATGCCAGCGCCCGTTACCTGAGCATCCACACCCTCGATGGCGGGCATGCGGTGGACCTGCATGTGTTCCCGGCCTTGCTGACCGGCGCCACGCTGTACCTGGGTGATGCCACCCAGGTCGAGAACACCCTGCAAACCCTGCACGAACAACGCATCAGCGTGATGAGCGCGTTGCCGTCACAGTACCTGGCGTTGGCCCAGGCCGCGCAAAGCCGCGGCATTCGCCTGCCAGCACTGAGCAAACCGTTCTGTGGTGGGGCCTACCTGGATGACCATGTGGTGCTGGAGTGCGAACGCCACTTAGGTGTGCACCTGAAGCGGATCTATGGTTCGACGGAATTTGGCATGGTCCTGGCCAACTTCGCGCCTGGGCTGCAAGTGGGTTGCGGCATGCGCCCGGTGGGTGATGTCGAGGTCACATTGAAAGCGTTGGATCCTGCGCAACCGGAGGTCGGCGAAATCATCGCGCGCTCCGCACACCGCGGCTCGGGGTACTTCCCACCTCCCCCCATTCCCTGCGAGGACCAAGCCTACGCCACCGGCGATATCGCCCGGCGCCTGGCCGACGGCAGCCTGATGCCCATGGGGCGTGCAACCGATGCCCTGCTGACGAAACAAGGTACCCAATTCGCACCGGCCCTCGAAGCGCAGATTGCACAGGCCATGAAATTCGAACGGGTGGTGATACTGGTCGACGAGCAGGATCGTCGACGCGCCAAGGTGGTGGTGCAAGCCAACATCGCTGACGCCCAGGAGCGGTTGAATGAGCTGAGCGGGGGGCTGGACCGACTGGGGATCAATGCCAACGTCACAGTACTCGAGCGAATACCCTTGACCCCCACCGGCAAGCCGGACCGCGTCAGGCTTCGCAAGCTGCTAGCCGCTCACCCAGTGATGTAGAAGCAGCCTTGTGCTGCGAAGAAGAAACCAACTGTAGGAGCAGCCTTGTGCTGCGAAGAGGCCGGTGAAAGCACAGTAGGTCTAGGGTGTTTTCACCGGCCTCTTCGCAGCACAAGGCTGCTCCTACAAGGGATTTCAGATACAACGGATTTCAGCAGATGGCGATCACTGCCCGGCCTGATTCTCGCTGAGGATCAACTTGCCATTCTTGTCCACGGGAATGGTCGAGCCAGGCTCGTGGTCCATCTTCACCTGCCCCACCTGATCACCAATGGTGTACTTCACGTTGTACCCAACGACCTTGTCGCTGATGTCGTGGACTGTGTTGCAGCGGGTTTGCGTCGTGGTGTAGGTATCACGCTCTTGCATGCCTTCCTGCACCTTGTTACCGGCATAACCACCACCGACCGCACCGGCTACGGTGGCGATCTTCTTGCCGGTACCGCCGCCGATCTGGTTACCCAGCAGGCCGCCGGCCAACGCACCCACCACCGTACCTGCGATCTGATGCTGGTCTTTGACCGGCGCCTGACGCGTCACGGTGACGTCCTTGCAGACTTCACGCGGCGTTTTCACCTGCTGCTTGATTGGCTGCACGTCGGTGACCTGGGCGTACTCAGGCCCTTTGTTCACCAAGCTGTAGGTCGCCACAGCACCTCCGGCAGTTACACCGACAGCACCCAGCACCGCACCCACCAGCATTGATTTATTCACGTGAACCTCCTGATCATACCCGCGGGACTTGGCCCGCCTTCTCCCTGCCTTGGAGCAAAAAAAAAGGCGCGAGTTCAATACTCGCGCCTCTTGATTCGCCAAACGGCGTAGGAAAGCCCTTACGGACGCTCGTCCACACCCTCAGCCTTGGCTGGCGGAATCAGGTCTTCACTGTTCAGGTTCAGCCAGATCAATACCACGTTGGCGATGTAGATCGACGAGTAGGTACCGGCCAAGACACCGATGAACAGCGCCAGCGAGAAGCCGAACAGGTTGTCACCGCCAAAGAACAGCAGCGCAGCGATGGCCAGCAAAGTCGACACCGAGGTGGCGATGGTACGCAGCAGGGTCTGGGTGGTCGAGACGTTGATGTTCTCGATCAGCGACGCCTTGCGCATCACGCGGAAGTTCTCACGCACCCGGTCGAATACGACGATGGTGTCGTTGAGCGAGTAACCGATGATCGCCAGCACCGCCGCCAATACCGTCAGGTCGAAGGTAATCTGGAAGAACGACAGAATACCCAGCGTCACCACCACGTCGTGGATCAGCGAGACAATCGCACCCACGGCGAATTTCCACTGGAAGCGGAAGGCCAGGTAGATAAGGATGCCGCCCAGGGCCAGGAGCATGCCCATGCCACCCTGGTCTCGCAGCTCTTCACCCACCTGCGGGCCAACGAACTCGACGCGCTTGAGCGTAGCTGGGTTGTCGCCGCCGGCCTTCTGCAGCGCCTCGGCAACCTTGCTGCCCAGCTGCGGGTCATCGCCCGGCATACGCACCAGCAGGTCGGTGGTAGCGCCGAAGCTCTGCACCACAGCCTCGTGGAAACCGGACTCGACCAGCTCGGCACGTACCGCCTTGAGGTCGGCCGGGCGCTCGTAGGTCAGCTCGATCAGCGTACCGCCGGTGAAGTCCAAGCCGAAGTTCAGGCCCTTCTGCCACCAGCTGAACAACGCCAGGACGGTAAGGAGCACAGTGATGGCGAACGCGACATTGCGCACGCCCATGAAGTTGATGGTTTTCATCGCAGCTCCCTCAAACCCACAGCTTCTTGATGTCACGCCCGCCACAGGTCAGGTTGACCATAGCGCGGGTCACCATGACGGCGGTGAACATCGAGGTGAAAATCCCGAGGGACATGGTGACCGCAAAGCCCTTGACCGGGCCAGTACCCATGGCGAACAGGATGCCGCCGACCAGCAGGCTGGTCAGGTTGGCGTCGATGATCGCGGTATAGGCGCGGTTGAAACCTTCGTGAATGGCGCGCTGCACCGACATGCCGGCTTTGAGCTCCTCACGGATGCGCGAGAAGATCAGCACGTTGGCGTCTACCGCCATACCCATGGTCAACACGATACCGGCAATACCCGGCAGGGTCAGGGTTGCACCCAGCAGCGACATCAGCGCCAGCAGCAGCACCATGTTACCCGCCAGGGCGACGGTGGCGATCACGCCGAAGCCGCGGTAGATGGCGATGATGAACAGCGAGACGAACAGCATGCCCCACAACGACGCATCGATACCCTTGGTGATGTTGTCCGCACCCAGGCTTGGGCCAATGGTACGTTCTTCAGCGAAGTACATCGGCGCGGCCAGACCACCGGCACGCAGCAGCAGCGCCAGCTCGGACGATTCGCCCTGGCCGTTCAGGCCGGTGATACGGAACTGGCTGCCCAGTGGCGACTGGATGGTCGCCAGGCTGATGATCTTTTTCTCTTCCTGGAAGCTCTGTACCGGCACTTCCTTCTCGACGCCGTCGACCGTCTGCTTGACGTAGCGAGTGACGGGCTTCTGCTCGATGAAGATCACCGCCATGCTGCGGCCGACGTTGCTGCGCGTGGCGCGGCTCATCAGCTCGCCGCCGTGGCCATCCAGGCGGATGTTCACTTGCGGACGGCCATGCTCGTCGAAGCTGGCCTGGGCGTCGGTGACCTGGTCACCGGTGATGATCAGGCCACGCTCGACCGGGGCGGAACGGCCGCCCTCACGGAACTCGAAGACCTCGGTGGTCGCCTTGGATGCACCCGGCTCGGCACCGAAGCGGAACTCCAGGTTGGCCGTCTTGCCGAGGATACGCTTGGCTTCGGCAGTGTCCTGCACGCCTGGCAGCTCGACCACGATACGGTTGGCGCCTTGGCGCTGAACCAGCGGCTCGGCCACGCCCAGCTCGTTGACACGGTTGCGGACGGTGGTCAGGTTCTGCTTGATCGAGTATTCGCGGATCTCGGCGACTTTCGCCTGAGTCAGCGCCAGACGCAGCACAGCGAGGTCATTACGCTCGGTGGCGGTCAGGTCGAAATCACTGAAATTCTTGCGGATCAGGGCACGTGCCTGCTCGCGGGTTGCATCGTCAGAGAAGCCCAGCATGATGCCGCCATCCTGCTGAGGCAGGCTGCGGTAGCGGATGCGCTCTTTGCGCAGGAGGGTTTTGACCTCGCCTTCATAGACCTTCATGCGGGCGCTCATGGCCTTGTCCATGTCCACTTCCAACAGGAAGTGCACACCACCGGACAGGTCCAGGCCCAGTTTCATCGGGCTTGCACCCAGGTTGCGCAGCCATTGCGGAGTGGTCTGTGCCAGGTTCAGGGCCACGACGTAATCATCGCCCAGTGCCTTGCGCACTACATCCTTGGCTGGAAGCTGGTCTTCCTGGTTGGTCAGGCGAATCAGCGCGCTGCCCTTCTCACCCAGGCTACCACCCTTGACGGTGATACCGGCATCGGTCAGCGCCTTGGTGACGCGATCGAGGTCGGCCTGGCTTACCTGCAGCGCCGAACTGGCACCACTGACTTGCACCGCCGGGTCATCCGGGTAGAGGTTGGGAGCGGAATAAATAAAACCGATCGCCAGTACCAGCAAGATCAGTGCGTATTTCCACAGAGGGTATTTGTTCAGCATCACGCCGCCCGTTCAAGACGCGGGGCGCGTTGCGCGCCCCGACTGGAAAAATAAAACCGGTAACTCAGATAGCCTTGAGCGTACCTTTTGGCAGGGTCGCGGCGATGGCGCCCTTCTGGAACTTCAGCTCGACGGTGTCGGACACTTCCAGCACCACGAAGTCATCGGTAACTTTGACGATTTTGCCGGCGATGCCGCCGTTGGTGACAACTTCGTCACCTTTCTGCAAGTTGCCCAGCAGGTTCTTCTGCTCTTTGGCGCGCTTGGCCTGTGGACGCCAGATCATCAGGTAGAAGATGACCAGGAAGCCGACCAGGAAGATCCATTCAAAACCGGTACCGGCTGGGCCGGCGGCTGGTGCAGCTGCGTCCGCGTAAGCGGCGGGAATCAGAAAGCTCATGAGGCACTCCATTACTGAATTTTAATATTTTAGTGCTGACAGTCAGCCCAAAGGCGGCACAGGCAGCCCGCGTTTGGCGTAGAAGGCGTCGACAAAGGCGGCCAATTTACCCTGTTGAATAGCCTCGCGTAAACCGGCCATCAAGCGCTGGTAATGGCGCAAGTTGTGGATGGTATTCAGCATGCTGCTCAACATTTCGCCGCATTTGTCCAAGTGGTGGAGATACGCGCGGGAGAAGTTGGTGCAGGTGTAGCAATCACAGGTCGGATCCAGCGGCGATTCATCGTGGCGATGGAACGCGTTGCGGATCTTGATCACCCCTGTATCGACGAACAGATGGCCGTTGCGCGCGTTACGCGTCGGCATCACGCAGTCGAACATGTCGACGCCGCGGCGCACACCCTCAACGAGATCTTCCGGTTTGCCTACCCCCATAAGGTAACGAGGTTTGTCAGCGGGCATCTGATCTGGCAGGTAATCCAGCACCTTGATCATTTCGTGCTTGGGCTCACCCACCGACAGGCCGCCGATGGCCAGGCCGTCGAAACCGATGTTTTCCAGGCCTTCCAGCGAGCGCATGCGCAGGTCCTGGTACATGCCGCCCTGGACGATGCCGAACAGCGCCGCGGTGTTGTCGGCATGGGCGTTTTTCGAACGCTGGGCCCAACGCAGCGACAGCTCCATGGAGGTGCGCGCTACATCGTGCTCGGCCGGGTATGGCGTGCACTCGTCGAAAATCATCACCACGTCCGAGCCCAGGTCACGCTGAACCTGCATGGACTCTTCAGGGCCCATGAACACCTTGGAGCCGTCGACAGGCGAGGCGAAGGTCACGCCTTCCTCTTTGATCTTGCGCATCGCGCCCAGGCTGAATACCTGGAAGCCACCGGAGTCAGTGAGAATCGGGCCTTTCCATTGCATGAAGTCGTGCAGGCCGTTGTGCTTCTTGATCACCTCGGTACCCGGGCGCAGCCACAGGTGGAAGGTGTTGCCAAGGATCATCTCGGCGCCGATGGCCTCGATGTCACGCGGCAGCATGCCTTTGACCGTGCCATAGGTGCCGACCGGCATGAACGCCGGGGTTTCCACGGTGCCACGGGGGAAGGTGATGCGACCACGACGGGCCTTGCCGTCGGTGGCCAGCAGTTCGAAGGACATTCGACAGATGCGACTCATGCTTGATCCTCGGGCCCGCGTGGCGCCGGATTGCGGGTGATGAACATGGCATCACCGTAACTGAAGAAGCGGTACCCTTCTTGAACCGCCGCCGCATAGGCGGCCATGGTTTCGGGGTAGCCGGCGAAGGCCGAGACCAGCATCAGCAGCGTGGACTCCGGCAGGTGGAAATTGGTGACCAGGGCGTCGACCACATGGAACGGGCGGCCTGGGTAGATGAAAATATCGGTATCGCCGCTGAAGGCCTTGAGCACGCCATCGCGCGCAGCGCTCTCCAGCGAACGCACGCTGGTGGTGCCCACGGCAACCACGCGCCCGCCACGGGCACGGCAGGCTTGGACAGCATCCACCACATCCTGGCTCACTTCGAGCCACTCTTTATGCATGTGGTGGTCTTCGATCTTGTCGACCCGCACCGGCTGGAAGGTGCCCGCGCCGACGTGCAGGGTCACGAAGGCCCGCTCCACGCCCTTGGCGGCGATCTTTTCCAGCAGCGCTTCGTCGAAGTGCAGGCCGGCCGTGGGTGCGGCTACAGCACCGGCACGCTCGGCGTAGACGGTCTGGTAACGCTCACGGTCAGCGCCTTCGTCGGGGCGGTCGATGTAGGGTGGCAGGGGCATGTGCCCGACGCGTTCAAGCAGTGGCAGCACCTCTTCGGTGAAGCGCAGCTCGAACAGCGTGTCGTGGCGCGCGGCCATTTCGGCCTCGCCACCGCCATCGATGAGAATCTGCGCACCGACCTTGGGTGCCTTGCTGGAGCGTACGTGCGCCAGCACCCGATGGCTGTCGAGCACACGTTCGACCAGCACTTCCAGCTTGCCGCCGGAGGCTTTCTGCCCGAACAACCGCGCCGGGATCACCCGGGTGTTGTTGAACACCATCAGGTCGCCGGGGCGCAGATAGTCGAGCAGGTCGGTGAATTGCTGATGTACCAAGGCGCCGCTCGGCCCATCGAGGACCAGCAGACGGCTGCCATGGCGCTCGGCCAAAGGGTGGCGGGCGATCAGGGAATCGGGGAGTTCGAAGGAAAAATCGGCGACGCGCATGATGATGTTCGGTTCGGCAGGGCCGGGAAGTTTAGCCCAATGTGTGAAAATTGACCATGAAACCCGATTGACCGACCAGAAGCACCTCTCTATACTGCGCGCCACTGCCCTGATGGCGGAATTGGTAGACGCGGCGGATTCAAAATCCGTTTTCGAAAGGAGTGGGAGTTCGAGTCTCCCTCGGGGCACCAAAATCCGGAAAAAACCGACCTTATGGTCGGTTTTTTTTCGCCTGGATTTTGGCTGGGGGCGGCATCAGGTACGCGCCATGGTATTGCACTGTGGCTAACAGGTGCATGCCTTCAGATCTGCAGCGCTCTCAAGAACGAGCGCCGCGCGGGCGGCGCTCGATCTCAAATCCACTACTCAAGGTCGCGGCAAGCACGCGCCGTTCTCCACGTCTCGCTCACAGGTGTATCGGGCCAACTGTACAGTGCCTAGAATAATCAGCAGGGTTTGCTGCCAATAGCTTCTGCAAACCGCAGCAAGTAGCCATCAGGATCAAGCACCAGAAAATTGCGCTGCCCGAACAGAAACTCACCGCTGCGGTACCAACGCTCTTCAACTGGGTTTCTAAGCGGATACCCGCCCGCCTCCAGTGCCGTAACCAGCGCTGAAGCGTCTGGGCATTCGATAGACAGGTTAATTCCTCGCCCATAGGGCGGCTCAAGTGGGCCTACCCGCCACGGCGATTCACTGTGCCAGTCCTGCTCCAGCATCAGCTGACTGCCGCCGAAGGACAGGAAGGCGAAATGGTCTTCTGGACGCTCATACTCGACCCTGAAGCCAAGGATGTCGCAGTAGAAGGCAAGGCTTCGCGTAAGGTCGGAAACGATAAGCTCGGGCACAAGGGAATTTAGTTTCAGCATTTATTGACTCCTTTCAATTTTGATCTGAAAACAGACTCGAGCAATGGGTGGCAATGCCCGCTCAACGTGGCCGCCCCGCCTCGATCCAAGCTTGCACCTGCCTCATGCCCAGCCGGTACCGGGCGCAGTTATGCAACGCCAGACTATCCAGTTCAGCCTGCAACAACGGTTCGAACTGCAACTTCTCGTGTTCCGACAACAACAGCCCGGCAACCACTTCGCCTACTGCCTGCCTGTCGCGCACCACAGCATTGATTGCCTCGTTCAGCACCTCTCGAAAGTGCAGACGCACGGGGTCGGGTACACCCATGGCTTCCAGCATGACGCCATACTTTTTGATGGACCTACGATAAACCCAGACGAACAGATCAACTGCCATAGCCATGTCGCGCTGTTCATAAACCCCCATCATGGCGAGTGCATAGTCGTGGGGTGTCACATCCAGGAACGATAATGGCGAGCAGTTGTAGAGCATCAACGGGATATTCGCCGCCAGTCGACTGGTGCGTTTGTTGCCATCCTCGAACGGTTGCAGATAAGCCAGGTTCACCCACAAGAAAAACGCTGCCTCAATAGGGCTCTTGATTTGCCTGGCCTTGTCGAGAATCTGCTCGAACATCTCCTCCAGCAATGTGGGAACCTGGGTGGGGAAATAGGTGGTGCCGCTGATGTTCACCACGGTCTGGCGAATACTGCCCAACGCAGTGCTATCGGCGAGCAGATCCTGCATCAGTAAGGCATGCAAGTTGCGAATCACCGCTGAGTTGAGGCCATACTCCGGTACCGCATCGATCATGAACTCGATGGCAGCCTTATGATTGAGCAGCATCACCGCATCCAGATCGCCATCGGTTATACCGCTTTTGAACAACCGCTCAGTGTCGAGCAGCGAGTAGCGGTTGCCTTCAAGACGCGATGAAGACCAGGAGAGATCGATCAGCAGGGGCTCCAGCACTTTCCGGGCATAGGTGCCGGCAGGCTGCTGCCCCTTCATTCTGCCTTCAACCTCCAGAGTTTCCGCTAGATCAGGAGATAGCCAGGTGGTTTGATTAGGCTGATAGCTATCGACCAGATCTCGCTGATACGTGACGACTTCACGCATAGCCAGTGGAAGAAGCAAGGATTTGCGTAGGTTAATGCTTTCGGAAGACCACGGCAGATCTGAAGCGATAGCTTGTGCGGGCATGCTTTGGAGACGGGGCGCAGATGCGCGTATGAGCCGATATCGGGCGGTACGTCCTTCTCTCTCACGCTGAATCTTCCCCGCCTCCATCAATACATCAAGGTGGCGTTTGACGGTTGACCAGCTGAGCCCCAGAAGCTCGGCAATCTCACGGGAACTCAGGGCTTGCTCGCCTTCCAGCGCACTCAGAATTTTGTTTGGCACAGTCATCGGAACTCCGAATACAGCTCAATAGAGCTCAATATAGCTCAATGCAGCTCAAATACAGCTCAAATACAGCTCAATTGAGCTCATCGCAGCTCACCCCAGCTGAAAAGCGCGCCAAAACTACAGCCTCCAGCCCACCCACCAAATTGACGCCGCACGCCTGACTGTCAGCCCTGCAGCCATGCCGGGAATCTATTGGCCATTACCCTCCCCCCTACTTAAGATGTCACTCGTCGGATATATGCACAAAGTATTGCCAGCATGATGGCTCTTGGCCATATTTGCGCCCCCCATTTCTTCACGACTGTGTGACACATGAAAACAACCGTGCCCTGTCTGGCAGCAATGATGCTGCTGAGTGGGTGCAATGGAGTGCCAACGTCCTACGTCTCCGATCCCGTCTACAACCAGGCTTTCGTGGTCACCTCAGGTGCGCCGCTACCGCTGTTGCTGATGGCCAGCGCCATCCAGTGGAACGAAGACTACGCAGTGACCGCCAAACACACCCCCTTCCTGCGTAACGTGGTCCATGAGGGCCTCGGCGATGTGGTGTTCTTCAAGCACAAGGCCAGCGAGGTGCCGCATTGGCGGCAATACGTACCGGGTGAGTCGGTGACGGCGGTCGGCTTCAACAGCCTGATGATTCCCGTGCAGGGCAAGGGCCATGCGTTGCCGTCGCTGGTGCGCCTTGAAGGTACGCCGGGCAGTGTCTTCTACTCGCTGCACGACGGCCCGATGGTCAAGGGCATGTCGGGCGGGCCAGTGTTCGCCGATGATGGGCAGGTGGTGGGTATCAACATTGCGTTCATCCCTAAGAACGAGATCGATGCGCGCACTCGCCCGGACCTCGCCGATAAAGAGCGTGTCAGCGTGTTCATGTCGTACAGCGAGATAGACAAGGAATGGCGGCGCTTCCAGTACTTGCTGGCACGCAAGGCCAAGCCTCATGCGCCTGCGGCGATCAAGGGGATTGTGGCGGTGGTGGCCAAGCCGTGAGCACTCGGCGGTGATCTGCCACTGAGGCAGTGCTAGCCTGTGAGCGTGGCTTGGCCGCAAACGGCCAGCCAACGCACTGCAAAAGGACCTGCCATGCACCTCAGCCACCGCCCTGTTCAGCCCAGCGACATCCCCGCCATCTGCTGCTTCCCCCAGGGCCCGGACGAACTGTTCTACATGTTCCCCAAAGCCACCTACCCCCTGACACCCGCGCAATTGACCGACGCCATCGCCCAGCGCAACGGCTCTACGGTGGTGGAAGGCGGCGGCATGGTGCTGGGCTTTGCCAACTTCTACAAAGCCGAGCACGGCGGCGTGTGCGCCCTGGGCAACGTGGTGGTGGCGCCAGCTGCCCGCGGCCATGGGGTGGCGAGCTACCTGGTAACCGCCATGATCGAGCTGGCCCGCGAACAGTTTGCGGCGCGAGAGATTTGGGTGTCGTGCTTCAATCACAACACGGCGGGGTTGCTGCTTTATCCACAGCTCGGTTTCGTGCCGTTCGGCATCGAAGAACGCCAAGCGCCGGATGGGAAGCGAGTGGCGTTGGTACAAATGAGGCAGGTACTGGCCTAGCCTGCGAAATCTAATGCGACGACGTATGGGGCTGAACAAAAAGCTCCACGCCTAGGGCACGTATGACTTTAAGCACTGTATCAAAGCGGGGCTTAGCGCCTGGGCTAAGTGCTTTATAGAGACTTTCTCGACCTAACCCACTCTGTGCAGCGATTTGTGTCATTCCCCGTGCCCGAGCGATATGACCGATGGCCCGGATAATCTCATCTGTATCGCCATCGGATAGCACCTGGCTGAGGTATTCGCTGATTGCTGCATCACTGTCAAGCAAGTCGGCGATATCAAAAGGGATCAATTTTTCGCTCATTTCATTTCCTCCACCAGCTTTCTCGCTTTGAGGATATCGGCGGTCTGGGAAGATTTGTCTCCGCCCACCAGCAGAAAAATCACTTTGGCTCCCTTACGCGTGAAATAGACTCGATAACCTGCAGAAACGTCGATGCGAAGCTCACTTACACCGCCCCCAACGCTTTTGTAGTCGCCAAGGTTTCCACTTTCTGCGCGCTCCAATCTACGACCGACTGCAAGCTTGGCTCTCAAGTCTTTCAAGGTGGCTAGCCAAAGGGCAAAGCTCTCCGTTTGTTCAACAGCATACATCAAGGCGCCACCAATAGTATCCTTTTGGATACATTCATGCGAGATAGGGAAGCGGTCTACCTTGCCGTTTCACCTTTGCGAAGAGAACTCAGGAGCGTCTGATACCTCAGTCAGTTTTTTCTTTCAAACACGTCCAAAAAAATGTCTTGCAACATCAGCTGCCGAACCATACCCATCCCTCGACGTCCGATCCTGCATCCCCCGCGTTTCGAGGTACCCCGTGTGAAAGAGATCATCGCCCGCAAGTACCGCTTGGTGGTGAAGACCATCGGTTACATCGGCTGGTCGCTGTTCTGGCTGCTGATCTGGGATGTGCTGGTCACCATCGATTTCATGCTGTTCTTCAACAGCAAGTTCACCCTGCCGTTGATTCCATTGACCTTGCTGGGTTCGGCGCTGGTGGTGCTGGTGAGCTTTCGCAACAGCAGCGCCTACAACCGCTGGTGGGAGGCGCGCACGTTGTGGGGTGCGCTGGTCAACAGTTCGCGCAGTTTTGCCCGGCAGACGCTGACGCTGATCGATGACCCGGATGACGGGCTGAACCCTATCAAGGCCACCTTGCTGCGCCGGCATATCGCCTATGTGAACTGCCTGGCTGCGCACCTCAAGGGCGAGCGCTGCCCGGATGAACTGATAGCGTTCATCCCGCAGGCGGAGTTCGAGCGGCGCAACCGCTCGAACAACTTCGCCAACGACATCCTCAGTGGCTCGGCAGCCCTGCTGGCGCGGGAATACCAAGCCGGGCGCCTGGACAGCATTCGCCTGGCGCGGCTGGAGTCGACCTTGGTGGACCTGTCCAATGCCCAGGGCGGCATGGAGCGGATCGCCAATACGCCGCTGCCCTACCCTTATGTGTATTTTCCGCGGCTGTTCATCACGCTGTTCTGCCTGATCGTGCCGGTGGGGCTGGTCGAGTCGCTGGAGTGGTTCACACCGCTGGCGTCGACAGTGGTGGGGTTCATGTTGCTGGCCATCGAGCGGATCGGCACCGACCTGCAAAGCCCCTTCCGCTTCAGCGAGCACCAGATCCAGATGGACACCATCTGCGAGACGATCGAGCGCAACCTGGAGTCGATGCAACGGGAAGCGCAGCATGGCGAACTGACCACCTGATGTTTGCGCGGGCTGCCCTGCAGCCCCAGTCAGGCGCGCACGTAGCGCTGGCGCAGCACATCACTCAAGGCATCCACCAGCAACACCAGCACCAGCATGGCGATGATCACTGTGCTGGCTTGCGCCTCCTGGAACAGGCTCAAGGTGGTGTAGAGCATCTGCCCCAACCCACCTGCCCCAACAAACCCCAACACGCTGGCCATGCGGATGTTGTTCTCCCAGCGGTACAGGCTGTAAGCCAGCAACTGCGGCCACAGGTTAGGCAAGGTACCAAAGCAGAATGCCGCCACCTGGCTGCCACCCTGCAAGCGAATGGCTGCTGCAGGCTCTGCCGGCGCGTTTTCCAGTGCCTCGGCAAACAAGCGGCCGAGCACGCCGGCGGTGTGTAACGCCAAGGCCAGGGTCCCAGCATTCGGGCCAAGCCCTGCGGCCAGCACAGTGAGCGCCGCCCAGACTAATTCCGGGATGGCCCGCAAGGCATTGAGCAGTACACGCGCCGCAGCCTGTAGCGGCCAGCCGAAGCGGCCCGCCGCCGGTAACGCCAGCAGCATCCCCAGCACCACCGCCAGCAAAGTCCCCAGGCCCGACATCGCCAAGGTCTCCAAGGCGCCATGCCAGACCGCGCGCAAATGCTCGACGGTCACGTCCGGGTGCAGGAATCGCCCCGCGTACTCGCCCATCTGCCCTAGCCCGCCATCACCGACCAGCGCGTGCAGGCCCAGCTCCAGGTAGGCGAACGAGGCCACCACCGCTGCGATGATCACGCCGAGCACCAGCAGGTTGATCGCCCGGTTCATGCCAGCCTTCCTCGCAGAAAGCGGCTGAGCAGGTCAGCCAGCGATACCAGCAACAGAAACGTCAGTAGCATGCTCGCCACCTCCGCGCCGGCAAACATGCGCATCGACAGGTCGATCTGCTGCCCCAACCCGCCAGCGCCGACAAACCCCATCACTACCGAAGCACGCACCGCGCATTCCCAGCGGTACACCGTGTACGACACCACTTCCGACACCGCATTGGGCAGGATGCCGTAGAAAAAGGCCATCAGCCGACCACTGCCGGCCTGCAATAGGGCATGGGCCGGGCGTTGGTCGACCGACTCGAAGATTTCGGCGTAGACCTTGCCGAGCATGCCGCTGTAGGTAATGGCGATGGCCAGCACCCCCGCCGTTGGCCCAAGCCCCACGGCACGCACGAACAGCAAGGCCCAGACGATTTCTGGCACGCTGCGCAGAAAGATCAGCAGCCCGCGTACCGGCAGCCGCAGCACCCGCGACCACCACCCGGCCCGCCCGCCTCGGGAGGCCGCGCGCAACGACAAGGCTCGGCTGGCCAGCAGGCTGGCAGGTACCGCCAGCACCAGCGCCAGGGTCATGCCGGCCGTGGCCACGGCGAGGGTCTGCAAGGTGGCTTCGTACAGCAACTGCAAAAAGGCGGCATCGTGCGCCGGCGGCCAGAATGCCTGGGTGAAGCTGGCGATCTGCTGACGGTTCTCGGCCTGCCACAGCACGCCGGGGTTCAGCTCGCTCAACTGCAGGCCTGGCCATAACACCGCCACAGCAAGCAGGGTCAGCAGCAACCGTGGCAGGGCAGCCGGGTCGCGGGCATGGGCCTTCAGCATCGCGGGATCTGTACCGTCAGCACTGCTGCAGGGCCCTGCAAGGGAGGCGAAGCCAAGTGTTCGTTGGCATAGAGTGCATCGAGCATTTGCGGGCTGACCGCCTCGGCCGGGCTGTCGAACACCACCTGCCCTTCACGAATGCCAATCACCCGTGGAAAGTGCGCCAGCGCCAGTTCGACCGCATGCAGGCTGGCCACCAGCGTTACACCGTTGGCCTGGGCGTGGCGGTTGAGCAATGCCAGGCTGTGGTCGGCCAGCACCGGGTCCATCGCCGAAACGGGCTCATCGGTCAGCAGCAAGTCCGGGCGTTGATACAGCACCCGTGCAATGCCCACCCGTTGCAGTTGGCCGCCAGACAGTTGCCCGCACTGGACGAACAGTTTGTCAGCCAGCCCCAGCTCGGCCAATGCCTGGCGCACGCCTGGCACATCGGTCGGGTACAGCAGATTGAACAAGCCACGCACGATACCCCACTGCCCCAATCGCCCCGCCAGCACTGCGGTCACAACCCGCTGGCGCGGCGGCAAGGGCGGCGCCTGATGCACCAAGCCCACCCGTGCCCGCAAGCGCTGACGCGCCCTGCCAGACAACTGCCAGGGCTGTTCACCGAACAGCGCCAGGCGCCCGGCACTGGGCTGGATAGCAGTGGCCATCAGGTGCAGCAGGCTGGACTTGCCAGCGCCAGAGGGGCCGATGATCGCGACCCGCTCGCCCTGCTCCACGCGCAGGTTTATCGCGTCGAGCGCGCGGACCTGGCCATGCTGCAGGCTGGCATCGTGCAGATGAATTGCCACCGGAGCGGACGTCACTTGAGCAGGCCGGCCTCACGCGCGGCTTGTTCGGTGCCCTGGTAGTTCTCAGGCTTGGTCTCGATAAAGCGGCTGGCAGCCTGCAGGTCGAGGATCGCCTTGTGCTCGGGGTTGGCCGGGTCCAAGTCGAGGAACGCCTGTTTGATCTTCGCCTTGAGTGCCGGCGCCATGTTGCCGCGCACGGTCCAGTTGTAGTCGTAGTAGGTCGGGGTAGTGGCGAACACCTTCACCTTGCTGGTATCGACCTTGCCGGCGTCCACCAACTTTTGCCAGACGCTGGCATTGAGCACCCCGCCATCGACCTTGCCGGCCTGCACCCAGGCTGCGGTGGCGTCGTGGGCGCCGGAGTAGGCCACACGGCTGAAGTAGTCCTCAGGCTTGATGTTGTTTTCTTTGAGCATGAAGTAACGCGGCATCAGGCTGCCCGAGGTGGACGAGATGGAGCCGAAGGCGAACGACTTGCCCTTGAGGTCGGCCAGGCTTTTCACATTGGGGTTGGCGGTGATGAACTTGGACGTGAATTGCGCGTCCTGCTCACGCTGCACCAGCGGCGTGGCGTTCGGGTCTTTCAAGTGCACCTGAACAAAGGTGAACCCCCCCAGCCACGCCAGGTCGAGGCGGTCGGAGGCCAGCGACTCGACCACCGCCGGGTAGTCGGCGACCGGCACGAACTTCACCTCCATGCCCAGCTGCTTGGCCAGGTACTCCCCCAACGGCTTGAATTTACGCTGTAGTTCCGTGGGCGCTTCGTCGGGGATAGCACTGACCCGAAGGGTTTCAGCAGCTTGGGCGACAACGGCACAGCAGGACAGCACGAGGCCGGCGGCGAGCGCCAGAGGGCGTTTGAGCATGGGCAATCTCCGGGTCATTGGCAGCTAAAGGGTCGGCAGCCGTGCCGACCGTGAAAAGTATAAGTGCCCATGGCGCAATGGCCAGCTTTGCTACAATCGCGCAACAATTTGATCTGCTGAGGTATGTATGAGCGAGCCAATCCGCCTGACCCAGTACAGCCATGGTGCCGGTTGTGGCTGCAAGATCTCCCCCAAGGTACTGGACGTAATCCTTGCCGAAAGCGGCGTCCAGGCCCTGGACCCGAACCTCTGGGTCGGCAATGCTTCGCGCGACGACGCTGCCGTGTACGCCCTGGACGAAGAGCGCGGCGTGGTCTCGACCACCGACTTCTTCATGCCGATCGTCGATGACCCGTATGACTTCGGCCGCATCGCCGCCACCAACGCCATCAGTGACATCTACGCCATGGGCGGCGACCCGTTGATGGCCATCGCCATCCTCGGCTGGCCGGTCAACGTGCTGCCGCCGGAAGTCGCCCGCGAAGTGATCCGCGGCGGGCGTGCGGTCTGCGCCGAAGCTGGCATCCCGCTGGCCGGCGGCCACTCCATCGACGCCCCGGAGCCGATCTTCGGCCTGGCCGTCACTGGCGTGGTCAGCAAGCGCCATCTCAAGCGCAACGACACCGCCACCGCCGGTTGCCGCCTGTACCTGACCAAACCGCTGGGCATCGGCATCCTCACCACCGCCGAGAAAAAGGCCAAGCTGCGCGCGCAGGACCAAGGCCTGGCGCGCGACTGGATGTGCACCCTCAACACCCCCGGCAGCCGCTTCGGCAAGCTCGAAGGTGTGAGGGCGATGACCGACGTCACCGGCTTCGGCCTGTTGGGCCACCTGGTGGAGCTGGCCGAAGGCAGCGGCCTCACCGCGCACCTGGACTACGCCGCAGTACCGCGCCTGCCAAGTGTCGAGCACTACCTGGCCGAGGGCTGCATCCCGGGCGGCACCTTGCGCAATTACGAAAGCTACGGCCACAAGATCGGCGCCCTGAGCGATGAGCAGAAGCACCTGCTGTGCGACCCGCAGACCAGCGGCGGCCTGCTGGTGGCGGTCAGCCCTGAGGGTGAAGCGCAGTTTCTGGCCGTGGCGGCCGAACTGGGCCTGCAACTGTCGCCCATCGGCACGCTGGGTGAGCGACAGAGCAACGCGGTCGAGGTGATCTGATGCGTCCCGACTGTACTGATTTTCGCCCGCTATTTTTGAACGACGTGCCGATGATGGACATGCGCGCGCCCATCGAATTCGCCAAAGGCGCCTTCCCGGGCGTCGTCAACCTGCCGCTGATGAACGACCAGGAGCGGCAGAAGGTCGGCACCTGCTACAAACAGCAAGGCCAGGCCGCCGCCATCACGCTTGGCCACCAACTGGTCAGTGGCGCGATCAAGCGCGACCGCCTGCATGCCTGGGCCAGCTTCGCCAAGGCGCATCCTGAGGGCTACCTGTATTGTTTCCGCGGTGGCCTGCGTTCGTTGATCGTTCAACAGTGGCTGCGCGAGGAAGCAGGCATCGACTACCCGCGGGTCAAAGGCGGCTACAAAGCGATGCGCACCTTCCTGCTGGACACCACTGAGCAGGCCGTGGCGCAGTGCGATTTCGTTTTGATTGGCGGCCTCACCGGCACCGGCAAGACGGAGGTATTGCACCAGTTGAGCAATGGGCTGGACCTTGAAGGCCATGCCAACCACCGTGGCTCCAGCTTCGGCAAGCGTGCCACCGCGCAACCCGCGCAAATCGGCTTCGAAAACAAGCTGGCCATCGATGTGCTGAAAAAGCGCGCGCGTGGCATCGAGCAGTTCGTGCTCGAAGATGAAGGCCGTATCGTCGGCAGCTGCACCGTGCCGCTGGCGTTGTACCAAGGCATGCAGCAGTACCCGTTGGTATGGCTGGAGGACAGTTTCGAGCAGCGTGTTGAACGTATCCTGCGCGATTACGTGGTCAACCTGAGCGCAGAGTTCGTCGATGTGCACGGCGACGAAGAGGGCCGCCGACTGTTTGCCGAACGCATGCTGTCGAGCATGGCCAATATCCACAAGCGCCTGGGTGGTGAACGCTGCCAACGCTTGTCCGCCATCCTGCAACAAGCCCTGGATGAGCAACAGCGCAGCGGCGCGGTGGAGCTGCACCGGGGCTGGATCGAAGGGTTGCTGAGGGAGTATTACGACCCGATGTATGCCTATCAGCGCGATGCCAAGGCTGAGCGTATCGAGTTTGCAGGGGATGCCGTGGAGGTGCGCGAATACCTCAAGGCCCGCGCGCGGCGCGAACCGCGCAAATAAAACCGGGGCCGCTTCGCGCCCCATCGCCGGCAAGCCAGCTCCCACCCGAACTATGTAGCCTCCAAGGCTAGCGCCGCATCTGTGGGAGCCGGCTTGCCGGCGATTGGGCCGGAACAGGCAACCTCACTGCCCCGGGCTGAGTACTCGCTCAAGCTCGGCCGCCCGGTCCCGGGTCATGTCCATCACGCACACGCCGCCTTCCAGCTGCGCCAGGGTCCCGCCACTGGCCTGTACGTGGAACGTGCAGTTGTCATCACGGTAGGCGATCCACTTGCGCTGTACCTCGCGCAGGCGTTTCTGCTGCCCTGCCTCCAGTTTGCCCATCAACTGTTTGTACACCCGGTTCAGGCGCTGGTCCTGCAACTGGGTCTCGGCCTGGATGCAACTGCTCATGGCCACTGTGCTGGACGCCTTGTCCATGCATTGGCCATAGCTCGGCGAATTTTCTTCGGCCATGGCCAGCGGCAGCACACACGCCAGCGCCAGGCCCGTCAGGTGATACCTGTTCATGAATATTCCCCCTGTGGATATCAAAATGTCTGTGGCTGTTCCGGCGGCATCAGCACCTTGTTCGGCTCGAAACGCAACGACGGCATCTGCGTCGCGGCATACAACGCGACACCCAACGCCGCTATCAAGGCCACATCGAGCCAGCGCCATCCGGGCATGTCGTCGGCGCTGCGGGCCTTCCAGCAATGCCAGGCCTGGCCCGCGCAAAACACCACCATCGCAATGAGCCATAGATAAAAGCCTGCACCAAAACCGGTGCGGTCATGAAACGCGTAGCTTTGGCTGTCTGGCAGGCGGTCGATTCCGAAACTGCTGGCCGCCAGATACAACGCCGCCACACCGCACGCCAAGGCCAACCGACGGAAACGTCGATGGGCAAGAATCGCCACGGCCAGCAGCGGATTGGCAAACCATTGATACAACCCGAAGGGCATGCCCCATGGCCCGTACAGCAACATTTGCAGGGCGGGCATGTGGCGGTCGCCACTCATCAGCACGCCATCGAAAAACAGCGCGAGCAGGTACAGGAACAGGCTGATGCTCAGGTAGAAAACGGGCAAAGGGGCACACCTGGGGAAACGGGACAGGCTGCGACCATAACCCAGGCCCTGCCCCGCTTCCAGGCGTTTAGTAAGTGCCGCGCAGGGTCACCACCGGTAGCGTGATGTACAACAGACGATGAAAGTCGAGGTTAGCCATAACACTATGCAACCGGTGGTTCCAGCAGCAGGCCATAGATGCCCGAGTCGGACAGCTCACCGGCCACGCACCAGCGTGCCCGCAGGGTGCCTTCGAGCACGAAGCCCTGGCGTTCGAGCGTGCGTGCCGAGCCTTGGTTGCGCGGGTCGATCTCCCCCTCCAGGCGGCGCATGTGCAGGGTGTGAGCGAGGTAGTCGATGAAGCAGGTCAATGCCTCATCCATGTACCCCCTGCCCTGTACGGCGCTGGCCAGGCAATAGCCGATCTCGCCACGGCGGGATACGTCATCGATGTTGAACAGTTGGACCATGCCGATGAGTTCGCCGTTGTCACGGCGGTACATGCCGAGCTTGAGTTGGTCGCCACTGGCATAGGCTTCACGGTCGGCGGCCAGGGCGCTTTCGGCCTCGGCGAGGTCTTGCCAGGGTGCATGGTGCCAATAACGCATGACCTCGGGGTCGGCCATGATCGCCAGCCATTGCGCGGCATCGCCATGGCGCATCGGGCGCAATTGTAGGCGGGGGCTGTCGAGGCAGAGGTCACTGGGGAAACTGCGGGGTGGGGTCACGCCGGATCTCCTGTCCATTGCTGGGGAGATGACAGTTTAACGTCAAGCGAGGCGGCTGGGGGATGCGTTGGGTTTTATCGTGTGTTTGGGATTTTTTGGGGGTTAGGGCTGGGCTTGTGTCAGGGCTACTGGGTGCATGGCTCGGGTTTTGCGGTGGGGCGCAAATCGAGCGCCGCGCGGGCGGCGCTCGATCTCAAGGACGCTGCAGCCCTTTCGCCATGCGCCTATCAGCCGTTACTCGCCACCGCGTAAGGCGTTTGAAAATGGCTCAACCGCCCCGGTTTAACCCCATTTCCATGTCGTTGATCAGCGCCTTGGCCATGGCACTGAGAATCCGTGCAGCGCTGCCTGCAACCTTGTTGCCCTCCATCTCGGCCTCTTCGCTGAGGTGGCGTATGCACCCCAGCAATACAGACAATTCGTCGAACGCGTGATCAAGGGGGATGCCCGGTTCGATGCGGAACAATTCGAGAAACGTCTCCACGCCAGCGGTGGTATGGGTTTTCAGGTGATTGCTCATTCCACTGCCTCCTGCGCCTTTATGTGGGCGAACAGCGCATGAAGCAATTCGGTCAGGGCGGACATGTTTTCGAGGAGGGCGCTGCGTTGCAGGCTGTCTTCGGCTTTGAGGTAAAGCTCGATGGTTTGGGAAAGGCTGCCCATGAGCTTGGCTGCCTGGGACCTTGCCTCTGCATGGGAGAGGTCGGCGATTATCGAGATGTAAGGGATTGGGAAAGTGGGTGGGTCTGGGACGATCTTCTTCATAAAGATATTCCTGAGGAAGCTATCGGATTAGCAACCACCTCGTCCTTCTCACAGATTGGGTGGCAGCCGTACGCGAGGTGAGAAGACCGCGTCCTCAGGCTCCCGCGGCCAGACCTAAGTCTGCACGCGCACGGCCGCCATGACAGAAAGCCATTACTGAGGGGTAACTGCAGCTTCTCACGGCCGCTCGCCATTTCAGGCGAACCGTGACGTTACCGCTGTGGTATTCCCCCGCATATCAGACGGCATCCGACAGAGGTCGTAGGATAATTCCCAAGACCCGCCAACCTGAAGCATTTGGTTTCAAGTTCAGAATCTTCTTACAGCTGATGGCCCTTTCGCGGGGCAAGCCCGCTCCCACAGGATCGATGACTTGCTTCGCCCACAGGTCTTGCAACGGTCCTGTGGGAGCGGGCTTGCCCCGCGAAAGGGCCGGCACAGGCGACCCAAAAAGGTCAGGCCACCTCAGCCCCATCATCATCCGGCCAATGCGGCTCGTTGGCCCCAGGCGGGGTCAAAGGCGGCAAGCCATAGGCCGCGCGTGCATCGTCGCAGCTCGGGTTGTGCACCCCGCCCTCCCACGACGCATCGAACTCCCGGCAAGGGCTCGAGCGGTTGGCGTAGATGGTGCACGCCACCTCTTTGCCGATCTCGCCGGCAAGGCTGACGCAGCGGCAAGGCTTGGCATCGGTGCCGATCATCGCGACCCGTGTAGGGTTGATCTGCACCACCAGGTCGTCAGGCACAACGCCCCCGGCAGACTGGCATTCGCCCCAGAAGAAGGACACACGGAAGTACCCGCAGCAGGCGCCGCAGTCAAGGCAAGGGTTATATTCGGACATGAGGCCACGGAGGGAAGGTTGTTGTTATCGGGGCTGGGCCCGCGGCGCCATTTTCATTCCAACCGGGGCCGGCTGGATAGAGGGGGAATGCAAAAAAAATTGCCGCTGATCCGGCTAACCCCACGCCCCCGAATAACGGGCGAACAGCACAGCGGCTGCCCGCCTGCCCGGCCTAACGCAGGGCCTTGTAAGTGTTGGCATCCCAGTGCTGCAGGCCAAGGCCTTCGCGAGGGTCATAACGGTCGCTGCGCACCTGGCTGAAGCGTGTGCGGGTTTCGCCGCAGTGCACCAGTCGGTCGTCTTTTTGGCCTTCGGTGATGACGGTATACGACTGGCTGCGCATGGCCTGGTAGTGCTCATCGGCGGCCGCCATGGCCAAGTGATGCTGCATCAGTTGGTTGTCATCCAGCCCCAGGCGCTTGTCCAGTTCGACACCCCAACGGGTCAGACAGACTTCGGCGAAATGCCGCACGATCAAGCCGGGTTCGACCAGCACCTTGCCGCTGCCAGCCCCGTCAGCCGATGCATTACCCACCAAGGTGGCATGGCGGCCAGGCATCGGGTAGATGCACATGCGCGTGCCGGGGTCGACGGCGGGGATCACGCAGGCGAAGCCCCTGGAGCGTTCGTCACGCGAATAGAAACCGACATATTCGCGGACATTGCCCGCCAGGCTCACCCGCTCGGCTTGCACGTTGCCGACACCGGGCACGGGGTCAATGGCAAAGATATTGACCGGAATGTCCTTCAAGTCCGGATCTTCAGCCATCGCATTGGCCAGCATATGGCAACTGATACCGCCGCGGCTCCAGCCCACCAGGTTGACCTGGGTGGGCAAGCACGGTTCGCGGAATATCTTGATGATCTGTTCCTGCAGCGCCTGCGGGGTCGGGTGGCGATCGCCGTAGTCATAAGTGCGCCAGAACCAGGAAGCCGTGGCGGACGCATCCGGGATCGGCACGCCTGCGTCTTTCAGACTTGTGTACGCTTCCTCAGTGAGCTTGGTGCGCTGCCAACTGCTCTCACCCTTGATCACGTTCAGCACATGGCTCACGTTTTCTTCCCAACCACGGCCAAACAACTGACCACTCCAGTTAAAGTAGCCACCTGGCTCAACGAATAATTCGTCATCCTGAAGGTTGCCGCTACCCGGCCCGTCAACCGCAATCCAGTGGGCGAATTCGCGCCCCTGATCGTTGCTGGCCAATGTCGAGACCAGCTCGCCGTTCCAGAAATTGGGGTTGGCAGCATCGAAGCGATGGGAACCGGTGCCGCAGAAATACGCTGTAAATACACTCATTTGAATACCCGAACAGGAAAATGAGTGCTGAAGGTAGTGGTGTGAATATTCGGCAGGCAGTCGGAAGGCCGCCCTACGGTACAACGGGGGCCGCCACGCGGCCCCTCGCTGTTTACTTGCGGGTCAAACCATCCGCCCTGAACATCTGGCGGATGCCGCGAATCGCCTGGCGAATACGGTCCTGGTTCTCAATCAGGGCAAAGCGCACGTGATCGTCACCGTAGTCACCAAAGCCGATGCCCGGCGATACACACACCTTGGCCTCAGCCAGCAGCTTCTTGGAAAACTCCAGCGAGACGAGGTGCGCATACTCCGGCGGAATCTTCGCCCACACGTACATCGAAGCCTTGGGGTTCTCGACCATCCAGCCCAGCTCGTGCAACCCCTTTACCAACAGGTTGCGGCGCTGGCGGTACTGCTCGGCGATATCGCGCACGCACTGTTGGTCGCCTTCCAGCGCGGCAATGGCTGCCACCTGCAAAGGCGTGAAGGTGCCGTAGTCGTGGTAGCTCTTGATGCGCGCCAGGGCGTTGACCAGCTCTGGGTTACCGACCATGAAGCCGATACGCCAGCCGGCCATGTTGTAGCTCTTGGACAGCGTGAAGAACTCCACCGCGATGTCCTTGGCCCCCGGCACCTGCATGATCGACGGGGCTTTCCAACCGTCGTAGACGATGTCGGCGTACGCCAGGTCATGCACCACCAGCACGTCATACTGCTTGGCCAGGGCCACCACGCGCTCGAAGAAGTCCAGCTCCACGCACTGCGCGGTAGGGTTGGACGGGAAGCCGAGAATCATCATCTTCGGCTTGGGGATCGATTCGCGTATCGCCCGCTCAAGCTCATTGAAGAAGTCCACACCCGGCACCAGCGGCACCGAACGCACCTGGGCGCCGGCGATCACCGCACCGTAGATGTGGATCGGGTAGCTGGGGTTGGGCACCAGCACCGTGTCGCCCTGGTCGAGGGTGGCGAGCATCAGGTGGGCCAGGCCTTCCTTGGAACCGATGGTGACGATGGCTTCGCTCTCCGGGTCGATGTCGACCTCGTAGCGTTCCTTGTACCAGTTGGAAATGGCCCGGCGCAGGCGTGGGATGCCGCGGGAGGTGGAGTAGCCGTGCGTGTCTTCACGCTGGGCGACCTGCACCAGCTTCTCGACGATGTGCGGCGGGGTCGCGCCATCGGGGTTGCCCATGCTCAGGTCGATGATGTCTTCGCCACGACGGCGGGCGGCCATCTTGAGCTCGGCGGTGATGTTGAAGACGTAAGGGGGGAGACGATCGATGCGCGCAAAGCGGCGCGGCGAACCTGGGTTGGCCATGGCTTCCTCTGAGTACGTAAGCGCCCGGAACCGTCCGAGCGACGTTGGCCGATGTGGCGGCCTGGATCAGAAGATAGTGCCGAAACAGGATATCTGTAAAGGACAATTTCCTGTTTTATTAGAATTTTTCAGATGTATTTTTTGAAAATTAGAATTTTGTGTTTTCAGGGCCGGCCTCTTCGCGGGGCAAGCCCGCTCCCACAGGGTTATACACGGGCATAGGGACTTGCCCAGAACACCCATAAAAAAACCCCGGCACATGGCCGGGGTTTTCGTGTAACAGGCAGCGGTATCAGCGTGCGTAGGTCATCAGCACGTCCGCAGCGGTCTGGCTGTCCACCGACATCATCACGCTCAGGGCAGTGACAGTGAGGATAGAGAAGCCAAACACCTTGCGAGCCCACTTGCTGTCGTCCTCGGCCTTGTAGCCACCCCAGGCCATGTACAGCCAATACAGGCCCATGGCAGCTGCCACGGCCAGGTAGCTGAGGCCGGCGTAACCGCCGAGGGTGAGCATCAGGGTGGCGAGCACAAAGGCCAGCACGTACAGCACGATCTGCTTCTTGGCAGCAAGAATACCGCGAGCCACCGGCAGAACCGGAATGTTGGCAGCGCTGTAGTCCTTGAAGCGGAAGATGGCGATCGCGAAGCTGTGCGGCATCTGCCACAGGCTGAACATCACCAGCAGGGTCACTGCAGCCAGGTCGAAGCTGTTGCTGACGGCGCAGTAGCCGATCACCGGAGGCATGGCACCCGAAAGGCTGCCGACCAAGGTGCCGTGCACCGATTTACGCTTCAGCCAGAGGCTGTAGAAACCGACGTAGACGACGAAGCCGATCAGCGCACAGAACGCCGACAGTGGGTTGGCCTGGACATACAGCAGGCTGAAACCCGCCACCCCAAGCAGGGTGGCGTAAATCAGCGCGAGGGGCAGCGACATGCCGCCCTGGACCATGACGCGGTTCTTGGTACGTTCCATCTTGATGTCGATGTCGCGGTCGATGCAGTTGTTGAACACGCAACCGGACGCCACCACCAGGGAAGTACCTACCACCACCGCCAGGAACAGGGCGAAGTCTACATGGCCCTTCGCGGCAAGGAAGAATCCGCCTGCCACGGAAAGCACGTTACCGAAAATGATCCCCGGTTTGGTGATTTGGATAAAGTGCTTAACGGACATGCAGTCTTACCTCACTTGGCCATCATTTCGATGTGGATGTTGAACATGATCCACAGCGACAGGCCGACCAGCAGTGCAATTACCATGGTGGTAAACAGGAACGTCGACACGTTGGAACGCTGCTCTTTCGAGCGGTCCATGTGCAGGAAGTACACGAGGTGCACTACAACCTGAATGACAGCCATGGCGACCACGATCAGAACGGTCAGGTTCTTCGGCAGGCTTGGGTACATCACCAGGCCGAACGGGATAGCGGTCAGGATGATCGACAGTACAAAGCCGATCATGTAGGACTTCACGCTGCCGTGATTACCTTCGTGATGAGTGTCGTGTGCGTTAGCCATTACAGAACCCCCAGCAGGTAGACGACGGTGAATACGCAGATCCAGACCACGTCCAGGAAGTGCCAGAACAGGCTCAGGCAGCTCATGCGGGTCTTGGCAGTCGGGGTAATGCCCTTGGTGCTGATCTGATACATCAGGATTGCCATCCAGATCAGACCTGCAGTCACGTGCAGACCGTGGGTACCGACCAGCGCGAAGAACGCCGACAGGAAGCCACTGCGCTGCGGGCCGAAGCCCTCAGCGATCAGGTGATGGAACTCGTAGATTTCCATCGCGATGAAGCCGGCACCGAACAGGAAGGTCACGGCCAACCAGCCCAGTACACCTGCTTTCTTGCCATCGAACAGCTTCAGCATGGCGAAGCCGAAGGTGATCGAGGACAGCAGCAGGAAGGCAGTTTCAACAGCTACGAAGTCGAGCTGGAAAATGTCATGACCCGACGGGCCGCCGGCAAAACTGCCGGACAGCACCGCGTAGGTAGCGAAGAGCGACGCAAACAGGATGCAGTCGGTCATCAGGTACAGCCAGAAACCGAGTACGGTCATCTGGCCCGAGTCGTGGTGGTGATCGTCGTGCCCATGGTCGTGACCATGAGCAGCGCCGTGGATTACTTGACTGGACATTGATTACACCCGCTCAAACGATTCGACACGTGCGCCGGCAGGCAGAGCACCTGCTTTGGCCAGCGCTTTCATACGCTCGCCTTCGATGCGCGCCACTTCTTCGGCCGGAACCATGTAGCCCTGGTCGTCACGCGCAGCGTGGCGAACGAAGACAGCGATGGTTGCAACCAGGCTCGCGCCTACCAGCCACCAGATGTGCCAGATGAAGGCAAAGCCGAAGACGGTCAGGAACAGGCCCATGAACAAACCGGTAGCGGTGTTGCTCGGCATGTGGATGGCGTCGAACTTGGTTGCCGGCTTGTAAGCAGCGCCGATTTCCTTGGTTTCGTGCCATGCATCCAGGCCAACCTGCTCAGGCATGTGGGCGAAGTTGTAGAACGGAGGTGGCGACGAAGTCGACCATTCCAGAGTACGACCGCCCCATGGGTCGCCGGTCACGTCCAGGTTCTGGTTGCGGTCGCGGACCGAAACGTAGAGCTGGATCAGCTGGCAAGCGATACCGAACAGGATCAGCACGGCGCCGACTACGGCAACGTACAGGTAGGGTTCCCACAGTGGGTTGTCGGAGTGGTTCAGACGACGGGTCATGCCCATGAAGCCCAGGGCGTACAGCGGCATGAACGCAACGTAGAAGCCCGAGATCCAGAACCAGAAGGCAGCTTTGCCCCACTTCTCGTTCAGAGTGAAACCAAAGGCTTTCGGGAACCAGAAGGCGAAACCGGCGATGTAGCCGAATACCGCGCCACCGATGATCACGTTATGGAAGTGAGCAATTACGAACAGGCTGTTGTGCAGAACGAAGTCAGCACCTGGAACGGCCAGCAGTACGCCAGTCATGCCACCGATGGAGAAGGTGATCATGAAGCCCAGGGTCCACAGCATCGGTGCGGTGAAACGCACACGGCCCTGGTACATGGTGAACAGCCAGTTGAACAGTTTCACACCGGTCGGAATGGAGATCAGCATCGTCGCCAGGCCGAAGAAGGTGTTGACGCTCGCGCCGGCACCCATGGTGAAGAAGTGGTGCAGCCATACGGCAAAGCCCAGGATGGCGATTGCGCCCGATGCGTAGATCATCGAGTGGTGGCCAAACAGACGCTTGCCAGAGAACGTCGAAGTCACTTCCGAGAACACGCCGAATGCCGGCAGGATCAGGATGTAAACCTCAGGGTGACCCCACGCCCAGAACAGGTTGACGTACATCATCGGGTTCCCACCAAGCTCGTTGGTGAAAATGTGGAAGTCCAGATAACGGTCAACAGTCAGCAGTGCGAGTGCAGCAGTCAGGATCGGGAACGAAGCGACGATCAGCACGTTGGCCCAGGTGCAGGTCCAGGTGAAGATCGGCATGTCCATCAGTTTCATGCCAGGTGCGCGCATCTTCATCACGGTGACGAGGAAGTTCACACCGGTAAGCGTCGTACCTAGGCCCGATAACTGTAGCGCCCAGATGTAGTAGTCGACACCCACGCCAGGGCTGTACTGAATACCCGCGAGCGGCGGATAGGCAACCCAACCGGTCTTGGCGAATTCGCCGACGCCCAGGGAGATGTTGACCAGCAGCACGCCTGCCAGCAGCAGGTAGAAGCTCAGGGAGTTCAGGAACGGGAAGGCAACGTCACGTGCACCGATCTGCAGAGGCAGGGCCAGGTTCATCAGGCCGGTGAAGAACGGCATCGCCATGAAGATGATCATGATCACACCGTGAGCGGTGAAGATCTGGTCATAGTGTTCAGGCGGCAGGTAGCCTTCGGATCCGCCAGTGGCCGCAGCCAGCTGGGTACGCATCATGATGGCGTCGGCAAAGCCGCGCAGCAGCATGATCATCGCGACGATGATGTACATCACCCCGATTTTCTTGTGGTCGACAGTCGTCAACCACTCGCTCCACAAGTAGGTCCACTTGCGGAAATAGGTGATAAGACCGACGACAGCGATACCGCCGAGCGCGATCATGGCAAGCGTCACCATGACTATCGGCTCGTGATAGGGTATCGCCTCCAGGCTTAGTTTACCGAACATCTCTTACTCCTCTGCACCGGCAGCTGGTTGCATACTCGATTCCACACCCTTGGTAGTGGCCAGATCTTTGCTGCCTGCTTCTTCGTGGACCGGCTTGCCGCGGTTCATGCCTTCGTACTTGTCGACGATGGACTGGAACAGCTCTGCCGGGGCCTCGCTGTACAGCGCGACTGGGTTGTATTCGCTAGGTTTGGCCAGAGCTTCGTACTCGGCTTTGCCCAGTTTCAGCGGCGACTGCTTCACTTCGGCGACCCACTTGTCGAAGTCTTCCTGGGAAGTTGCAGTTGCCTTGAATTTCATGCCGGTGAAGCCAGCGCCGCTGTAGTTGGCGCTGATACCGTCGAATTCGCCGTTTTCGTTGGCGATCAGGTGCAGCTTGGTGGTCATGCCGGCCATGGCGTAGATCTGGCCGCCCAGGCCCGGGATGAAGAACGAGTTCATCACGGCGTCGGAGGTGACGCGGAAGTTGACCGGGGTGTTAGCCGGGAAGTTGATCTTGTTGACCGTCGCAATGCCCTGCTCCGGGTAGATGAACAGCCACTTCCAGTCCAGTGCGACCACGTCGATCTGGATCGGCTTGACGTCGGAGTCCAGCGGACGATACGGGTCCAGCTTGTGGGTGGACTTGTAGGTGACATAACCCAGGGCGATGATGATGATGATCGGGATGATCCACACCGCGGCCTCGATCTTGGTCGAGTGCGACCAGTCGGGGGTGTAGGTGGCCGCCTTGTTGGAAGCACGGTACTTCCAGGCGAACGCCACGGTCATGATGATGACCGGGATCACCACCAGCAGCATCAGGCCGGTAGCGATGAGGATGAGGTTCTTTTGCTCAATGCCGACCTGACCTTTCGGGTCGAGCAGGGTCCAGTTGCACCCACTGAGTAAAAGCATGCCTAAAAAGGGCAATATGCCAAACAGTCTGGGGTAACGCTTTTTACTCATCTCACGACCTCTAGATCAGCTTGCTTCAATGCAATTTGTGTTTTGGTAGCCAACACTTCGTCCTGCCAAGTGCGGCATTTCGCGCCCGTACTCGCTCCTGCCTGGGGTCCGACTGCAGGACCTTGGCTCAAGCGTGTTAGCGGTGCTTATGGTTTCGTAGGCAACAGGCCTGTACTTCAGACCAAGTCCATTTGGTGCGGGAAAACGCGGAGGGGTGTCCGCTCGGTATCGCCGCTGGGCGAAACTTGACGAAGTCAGCAAAAGGGAGCGCTGGGGCTTCCTTCAATCCTGCGACTCGCAAGCAGTGCCGAACGGAAATTGGGGGCGATTGTAGATAGGTCGCCAACCCTTGACTATGACTTATTGAGCAACAGTCTTTTACAGAATACGTAACAATGAGACCCGAAGAATCAACTTCGCGACAGTTTGTCGCACCCCGCCGGGTAGCCCTCAAAGCCGCATTCTACAAGGCTTTGTGATTGATCTGGATCAAGCGGGGAGCAACTTTCTGCGCATCTCACGCCGTGCAAAAGACCTCATGCAATTCGGGACTTTTGTCTAAGCCTGACGTCGGTTGCGGTAGATGCCCAGCGGAACCAGAATGGCCGTCAGGACAAATGCGACCAGCGCCCACTGCGCCAGCGACAGACCGAGGATCGGTGGGTATGGCGTGCTGCAGAAGCCGTCGACCTGGAATGCCAGCGGCCACAGCTTGGCCAGGGGCAGGTCGTCGACGATCGGCTGCAGGGTATCGATGCCGCAACTGACCATGGGGTTGGCGAGTATATACACATGGTTGCCGGCCGCAACGATTCCCCCGATGGCGCTGAGCACCACCAAGCCTTCGAAGACCGTCAGGCTGCGCCGCCCCGGCATCGCGGCGGCGATGAAGGCAAACACGGCGATAAACAGCAAGGCATAGCGCTGCAGGATGCACAGCGGGCAAGGCGCCTCGCCCAATACCACCTGCATATAAAGGGCGCCACCGATCAGCGACAGGCAGATCAGCCCCAGCAGCACCAGAAAGCGCCGTTCCCGATTCAGGCGCGATGTTTGTTCGTTCATTGCCGGTTCCTTCGATGGAGAATGGCCGCGTGGTCCGCCTGCCTGTGCGCGATTCTACACGCTGGGCAGGGCCTTTAGCGTGCCGAGGGGGCAACGTGATAGCACTGCGCAGGGCTATCCGAGATGGCTGAGACCGGCCATTGTGACGTCGGTTCAACGTCACACGGCAAAAAAGCGGCTACCCGGGTGCCGCGCAGGGGCAAGCCCCTCGACACCTGGGAGTGAAGGATACCGTGATTAAAGGAGGATTAAAGATGAAAGCTTGGCGGACTGTTTCATCTCTCCTTTATATAAGCAGGTAGGCGCAGCACAAGGCTGCTCCTACAACAGCTAGGACTGCTGGGTGCTTACTCCAGCGCTGCCGCTGGCCCGAAGAACTCGTAGCGGCTCTGCTGCTCCGGCACTCCCAGGCCCTTCAGCTGGCGCTTGACCGCCGCCATGAAGGCTTTAGGCCCCAGGAAGTAGGCATCGACGTCACGTTCACGTGGCAGCCACTCGGCCAGCAGGTCTTCGCTCAGCAGGCCCACGGCATCGGCCGCAGCGCCGCCTTGCGGCTCGGCATAGCAGTAGAAGCGCTTGAGCTGTGGATGACGCTCGGCCAGGCCGTCGACCCAATCACGGAAGGCATGCACGGCGCCGTTACGCGCACAGTGGATGAAATGCACTTCACGCGGGGTCTGCAGTGCCGCCTGCAACATCGCCAAGGTCGGGGTGATCCCCACACCGCCACTGATCAGCACCAGCGGCTTGTCGCTGGCGGCCAGGGTAAAGTCGCCTGCAGGTGGGAACAGCTGCAGGGTCTTGCCCATTACCAGTTCATCGTGCAGGTAGTTGGACACCTTGCCACCGGCTTCGCGCTTGACGCTGATGCGGTACTCATTGCCGTCGCACAGGGCCGACAGCGAGTAGTTGCGGCGCTGCTCGGCACCGTCGATGAACAACTGCAGGCCGATGTACTGCCCTGGCTCGGCCTTGAGCACTGGCTTGCCATCCACCGGGGCGAAGTAGAACGAGACGATCTCGCTGCTTTCCTGCTCGCGGCGTACCAGGCGGAACTCGCGGGTACCACGCCATCCGCCGGCGGCTTGCTCCTTCTCTTTATAGAGGCTTTCTTCAGCGCCGATGAGGATGTCGGCCAGCTGGCCATACGCGGCGCCCCAGGCCGCGATCACTTCTGGGGTGGCGATGTCCTTGCCGAGCACTTCTTCAATGGCGCGCAGCAGGCAGCTGCCCACGATCGGGTAGTGCTCCGGCAGAATCTGCAAGGCAACGTGCTTGTTGATGATCTGGCCGACCAGGCCGCCGAGCTGTTCGAGCTGGTCGATATGGCGGGCATACATCAGGACGCCGTTGGCCAACGCACGTGGCTGGTCGCCGCTGGCCTGGTGGGCCTGGTTGAACAGCGGACGCACTTGCGGGTACTCGTTGAGCATCATCTTGTAGAAGTGAGTGGTCAGCGCTTCGCCGCCGCTTTCCAGCAGGGGGACAGTGGCTTTGACGATTGCACGTTGTTCGGCAGTGAGCATTGCAACGACTCCTGAGCCTAATGGCTTCGAATGATTGCCTTGGGTATTTCACCATTCGTGCCAACTTTTATACCCAGCAAAATCAGGGCGTTGACGCGTGTCATGTCAAAACGACTCGCTCGGGCGTATAGTCATAATGACCAAAAGGAGTCCCTATGACTGCAAAGCCACTGCTCACCGCCCTCCTCCCCCTGGTCAGCGACTTGTCGCGCGACCTGAGCGACCAGGAACGCTACCGCCGCTTGCTTCAGGCCATGCGCGGGCTATTGCCGTGCGACGCCGCCGCATTGCTGCGCCTGGACGGTGAGTGGCTGGTGCCGCTGGCGGTGGACGGCCTGAGTGCCGATACCTTGGGCCGACGCTTTCGGGTCAGCGAGCACCCGCGCTTCCAGATCCTCCTCAGCCGCCCACAACCCACCCGCTTTGCCAGCGACTCGGAACTGCCCGACCCCTACGACGGCCTGGTCAACGCCCCGGATGCCACGCTTGAAGTGCATGACTGCATGGGCTGCCCGTTGATGGTCGATGAGCGCCCTTGGGGCCTGCTGACCCTGGACGCGCTGACCCCCGGGCAGTTCCAGAGCCTTGAGCTGGATGCGCTACAGGCTTTCGCCAGCCTGGCTGCCGCCACGGTGACCGTGGCCGAGCGTATCGAGCACCTGGCCCTGCGCGCAGAGGACGAACACCATCGCGCCGAGCTCTACCGCCAGGCCAGTGCCCAGGACAAGGAGCTGATTGGCCAGAGTGCGGCACACAAGCGCCTGGTGGAAGAGATACGCCTGGTCGGCGGCAGCGAGTTGACGGTGCTGATCACTGGCGAGACCGGCGTTGGCAAAGAGCTGGTCGCCCAAGCCCTGCACCAGGCCAGCAACCGTGCCGACAAACCACTGGTCAGCCTCAACTGCGCGGCGTTGCCCGATACCCTGGTGGAAAGCGAGCTGTTTGGCCACGTGCGCGGCGCCTTTACCGGCGCCCACGGCGAACGCCTCGGCAAGTTCGAGCTGGCCAATGGTGGCACGCTGTTTCTTGATGAGGTCGGCGAACTGCCACTGACCGTGCAGGCCAAGCTGCTGCGTGTGCTGCAAAGTGGCCAGCTGCAACGCCTGGGGTCGGACCGCGAACACCGGGTCGACGTCCGCCTGATCGCAGCCACCAACCGCGACCTGGCTGCAGAAGTGCGCAATGGCAACTTCCGCGCCGACTTCTACCACCGCCTGAGCGTGTACCCGTTGCACGTTCCGCCACTGCGTGAACGTGGGCGCGATGTGCTGCTATTGGCGGGGTATTTCCTCGAACAGAACCGTTCGCGCCTGGGCCTGAACAGCCTGCGCCTGAGCAGCGACGCCCAAGCTGCACTGCTCGCCTATGACTGGCCGGGCAATGTGCGCGAGCTCGAACACCTGATCGGCCGCTCGGCGCTCAAGGCGCTCGGCCAGCACCCGGAACGGCCGCGCATCCTCACCCTTGAGGCCATCGACCTTGACCTGCGCGCCGCTGCCCCATCGGGCCAGCTGCCCTCCCCCTCGCCCCTGCTGGAGGCCCCTCTGCCCGATGGCGGGTTGCGTGAAGCCGTCGACCTTTATCAACGCCAAGTGATCGAAAACTGCCTGCAAAGGCATGCGGAAAACTGGGCCGCCGCCGCGCGCGAACTCGGCCTGGACCGCGCCAACCTCAGTCGGCTGGCGCGTCGGCTGGGGCTTCGCTGAGGCTTACCTACCAAAGGATTAACCCAGAAAGCCATCTGGTTGCTTCTCGCTGGGCTGCTATATCTCCCTAACCACCGGTATCACGGCCGTCATGGTCGAGGCTGAGCGCAACACGTTGCATTGACGTTGCGCCGGCCCTGGTTCGCTGAAGTCGAGCCAGTGTAGCCGCACACCAGCAGGGAGCATCCATGGACAACATCGTCGTCGCCGATAAGCAATCCGCAGTCGCCACCCAAAGTGCCTGGGGCAATGTCAGTCTCAACGGGCCAGGCGTCGTGCAGATGCCGGTTTCCCCCGATAAAGTGGCAACCGTCACCCAGCGCGGACAAGACCTGATCGTCACCCTGAAGTCGGGCGAGAAGGTCACTATTGGCAACTTCTTCGCCGTGGATCAGGCCGGCGTCGGCAGCGACATCGTCTTCGTCGGTGAGGACGGCACCCTGTGGCATGCGAACTACGATGCGGTGGCTTTTACGGGCTTTACTTTCGACGAAGTGGCCTCGCTGGATGAACTGGTCGCGGGTATCGGTGTGGCGGGCAGCGCGATGCCGACCTGGGCCATTGCCGGGCTCAGCCTACTGGGTATTGGCGGCGCGGCGGCGGCGGCCGACAACAGCAGCGGTGGCAGCAGTGGTGGCTCGGACCCAGGCGACACCACGGCGCCGGCCACGCCGATCGACCTGCTGGTGTCCCCTGATGGCCTGCGCCTGACGGGCCGCGGCGAAGCCGGCAGCACGGTGAATATTCGCGACGGCGCGGGCAACCTGATTGGCAGCGGCACGGTCGGTGCCGATGGCAGCTTCAACGTTGCGTTGAATCCCCCGCAGATCAACAGCGAAAACCTTGAAGTCACCCTGACCGATGGTGCGGGCAATGTCTCGGCCCCCGGCAGCGTCACCGCCCCGGATGCAACGGCACCGCTGGCACCGACCGATCTTGCCATCAACGAACAGGGCACCACCCTCACCGGCCGCGCCGAACCCGGCTCGGCGGTGGCGGTGCGAGGTGCGGGTGGTGTATTGCTGGGCAGCGCGGTGGCGGGGGCTGACGGGCAGTTCAGCATCAATTTGCAGCCACCGCAGACCGATGGCCAGGCATTGGAAGTGACCGCACAGGACGCAGCCGGCAATACATCGCCGGCTGCTGGCATTACGGCCCCGGATGTTGAAACGCCTCCGGATACCACGGCGCCGGATGCACCTGTGGATCTGGTAGTCGGCCTTGCTGGCCACCAGCTGACAGGCCGTGGTGAAGCGGGTACCACCGTGCAGGTGCGGGATGCCGCCGGCAATGTGCTGGCGACTGGCACTGTGGGTGCAGATGGCACCTTTGTGCTAACGCTGGACCCGGCCGTGATCGATGGCAGCACCCTGCAGGTGACGCTGACCGATGCGGCGGGCAACGTTTCGCAGCCTGGCTCGGTCACCTCGCAAGACCTGCTGCCACCTGCGCAACCGACTGATTTGGCCCTGGCTGAAGGCGTGACCCTTACTGGTCGCGGTGAACCAGGTGCCACTGTGCAAGTTCGCGATGCTGCGGGCAACGTGATTGGCACCGGGCTTGTGGGCGCAGATGGCAGCTTCAGCCTGACGCTCTCCCCGGCTCAAGCGAACGGCGAAGCGCTGGATATTCGTCTGGTGGACGCCGCTGGTAACAGCTCGACCCCACTACAATTCGATGCGCCGGATATCACTCCGCCTGATGCCGTCAGCAACATCGTGGTCGGCGCTGGTGGGCTGGTCCTCAGCGGTCGCGGCGAAGCCGGGGCCACTGTGGAAGTGCGAGATGCCAACGGCAATGTGATTGGCACAGGCACTGTATTGGCCAATGGCACGTTCTTGATCGACCTCGACCCGGCAGCGCAACCCGGCGAGCACCTGAGCCTGGTGCAGACCGACCCGAGCGGCAACGCTTCGGTTGCCCTTGAGTACGACGTACCAACGACCACAGCCCCGGCCAGCCCAAGCGACCTGGCGATCGACGCCGATGGCACCACCCTGACCGGTACCGCACCAGCGGGCAGCCGCGTAGAAGTGCACGATGCCAACGGCACGCTGGTCGGCAGCGCCATTGCCGGTGCCGACGGCACCTTCACCATTGAACTCAATCCACCACAAGCCAACGGCGAGCTGCTCGATGTCGTCGCCATCGATGACACCGGCCTGTCGTCCCTGCCGGTACAAATCACCGCACCGGACATCACCGCGCCTGCCGCGCCGAGTGAGCTGGCCGTCAGCGCCAACGGCACCGTCGTTACCGGTCGTGCCGAACCGGGTAGCACTGTTCGTATTCTCGCCGCCGATGGCACCGAGCTGGGCAGCGCCTTGGTCGGGCCGACTGGCGTGTTCAGCATTAATCTCGATCCACCTCAGGTTGATGGAGAGGTTCTACAAGCCACGGCTACCGATAGCGCTGGCAATACCTCCACCGCCAGCTCCGTTACCGCACCGGATATCGACGGCGGCGATACCACACCGCCTGACGCGCCTGTTGATTTGGTGATTGGCCTCGCGGGCCACCAACTGACTGGCCGAGGCGAAGCGGGGACTACGGTTCAGGTGCGTGATGCCGACGGCAATGTGCTGGCGACTGGCACTGTGGGTGCAGATGGCACCTTCCTGCTGACCCTGGATCCTGCCGTGATCGATGGCAGCACCCTGCAAGTGACCCTGACCGATGCCGCGGGCAATGTTTCGCAGCCAGGTTCGGTCACCTCCCAAGACCTGCTGCCACCTGCGCAGCCAACTGACCTGGCCCTGGCTGATGGCGTGACCCTCACCGGTCGCGGCGAGCCTGGCGCCACCGTTCAAGTTCGCGATGCTGCCGGCAACGTGATTGGCACCGGGCTTGTTGGCGCAGATGGCAGCTTCAGCCTGACCCTTTCACCCGCTCAGGCCAATGGCGAAGCTTTGGACGTTCGCTTGGTGGATGCCGCTGGCAACAGCTCGACCCCACTGCAATTCGATGCACCGGACATTACTCCGCCTGATGCCGTCAGCAACATCGTGGTCGGCACTGGTGGCCTGGTATTGAGTGGTCGCGGCGAAGCCGGGGCGACGGTGGAAGTACGGGATGCCAATGGCAATGGCGTTGGTACCGGCACCGTCTTGGCGAACGGCACGTTCTTGATCGACCTCGAGCCGGCTGCCCAACCCG
>NZ_BNTL01000004.1:0-45406 GCF_022179005.1 Pseudomonas sp. PAGU 2196
TAGGGGTTTTGTCTTTTCCGGCCGTCAACACTGGCCGTGATGATGAAACATGCGTCATCCATGCCTGATAAAACCTGAGGTAATGCTACCCTCGCGGAAATACTCAGCATGGATACCCATCATGGAAATGAACTGGCACCAGGCCCTGCAAGAGAGCCTGAGCTGGCTGGCAATCGCCTCGTTCATCACCCTGGTCTGCTTCACCGCAGCGGCGACACTGGCAGTGCGCTTTACACGCTGGGGCAGCCAATTCTGGCAGCTCGCCGGGTCGTATTTCAGCTTCAGGCGCAGCTGGCGGCCGCTGTTGGTGTTTGCCCTGTTATTGGTGATGACGCTGTTCTCGGTGCGCCTGAACGTGCTGTTTTCGTTCTGGTACAACGGTTTCTACAGCGCCCTGCAAGGCCTTGATCAGAGCGCCTTCTGGTACCTGCTAGGCGTATTTGCGGTGCTCGCCACCATCCACGTGCTGCGCTCGCTGTTCACGTTCTACGTGACCCAGGCCTTCAGCATTCACTGGCGAGTCTGGCTCACTAAGCGCCTGACGCGCGACTGGATGCACGGCGATGCTTACTACCGCGGCCAGTTCCTCGCCGAGCCCGTAGACAACCCCGACCAGCGTATCGAGCTGGACGTCAATGCTTTCGTCACCAACTCCGTGTCGCTTGCCCTCGGCGCAGTCAGTGCGCTGGTGTCGTTGGTGGCATTCACGGGCATCCTCTGGGGCTTGTCGGCACCGCTGGCAGTGGCGGGGGTCGAGATCCCACGGGCGATGGTCTTTGCTGTGTACCTGTACGTGATCGTCGCCACTTGGATTGCCTTTCGCCTTGGACGCCCGTTGATTCGTCTGAACTTCCTCAACGAGAAACTCACCGCTAACTTCCGTTACGCGCTGATGCGCCTGCGTGAAAATGCCGAGAACATCGCCTTCTATCAAGGCGCACAGGTAGAGCGGGGCACATTGTTGGGTCGCTTTGGCGCATTGATTGTCAACGCTTGGGCATTGGTCTTCCGAAACTTGAAGTTCAGCGGCTTCAACCTGGGTATCAGCCAGGTTGCCGTGGTGTTCCCCTTCATCCTTCAGGCGCCGCGTTTCTTCAGTGGCGCTATCAAGCTTGGCGACGTAATGCAGACCTCCCAGGCCTTTGGCCAGGTGCAGGATTCGTTGTCCTTCTTCCGCGAATCCTACGACGCATTTGCCCAGTACCGCGCCACCCTCGATCGTTTGACGGGCTTTCTCGATGCCAATGAACAGGCCAGTTCGCTGCCGCGCGTCACTACCGAGCAACAGCCGCATGCCCTGGACATTGCCGGTTTGCAGGTACTGCGCCCCGATGGCCATCCCCTTATTGCCGACCTTGATCTGAGCCTGCGCGCTGGCCAGGCGCTGTTGATCAAAGGGCCTTCAGGGAGTGGTAAAACCACCTTGTTGCGTGCACTGGCTGGGCTCTGGCCTTACGCTGAGGGTGAGGTCAGGCGCCCCGTGGGGCACCAGGCGCTGTTCCTGTCTCAGCGCCCGTACCTGCCACTAGGCGACCTAAGCACCGTTATCGCCTATCCATCGGCCAGCGCACCCGAGCATGAAGTGCGCATGCAGCAAGCCCTGCGCCAGGTCAACCTGGCCCACCTTGTCGAACGCCTGGACGTCAGTTGCGACTGGTCGCACATCCTCTCGGTGGGTGAGCAACAGCGCTTGGCGTTTGCCCGGGTGCTGTTCAACCAGCCCCAAGTAGTGTTTCTCGACGAGTCCACCTCGGCCATGGACGAAGGGCTGGAGCATACGTTGTATGGGCTTTTGCGCAGCGAGATGCCGCAGGCCCTGTTGGTGAGTGTTGGCCACCGCAGTACGTTGGCGGCGTTCCACACACATCGACTCGAGGTGGATGGGCATGGGGGCTGGTCGGTCATGGAGCAGCAACCGGCGCACGTTCCGGTTTAGCGGAGGGCTAGGAGGGTAATGACAGCGCAGCGTCAGGGTTGATGCTCGGCATCCTGCATCACGATCAACTCGGCCCCGTCGTTGCGCACATTCCCGACAGCCTTGCTCACCGGGAACCACTCGAACGCCTCGACCGGCAGGCACCGCTCTCGTGCCAGGCGCTCGGCTTCCTCGGCGGGTACGTCAGCGTCAATCCATATGCGCGCATCCGCCGGCTCAAGCACCAGAGGCCGGCGGTCATGGATGTCGACCATGCCCTCGTCACTGGCGGCGGTGATGATCACGAAGCCATCGCCTTCGTTAGGCGCCATCCCCGTGTGCACTTCGGCCAACGCGGCCATGAACATCGGTGCCTGGCTTTTCAGGCGGATGTAGTACGGCTGCTTGCGTTTGGCGTCATGTGGGTCGGCCACCCATTCGTACCAACCATCCGCCATCACCAACGCCCGCCCCTGCGGCCACAGGGCTTTGAAAAACTTGCCGGTGGTAACCGTCTCTACCCGGGCGTTGATCGGGGCGGGGCGTTTGCCGGTGGCCCAGAACGGTGCCCAGCCCCAGTGGCAGGGGTCGACGCACAGCCCGTCCTCGGCACGGTGCAGGATCAGCACCCGGCTGCCGGGGGCGACGTTGTAGCGACCGATCGGCAGGTTGTCATAGCCGCTGATTACGTCCTGTTCGGCGTTCAGTTCACGCAGGTAATCGGCCAGGCCTTGATATTGGGCGAAGCGTCCACACATGACATGTACCCCACTTGTCGAAATGTCCTACGCCGAAATTGACCTGATGCTCGGTAGAACGATACTGTATCTATATACAGTTAAATTCAAGGCCGTGCCATGACTTCCATCCTGGGTCCCATCACCTGCGGTAGCGGTGCTGTTTCGCGTTATCTGTTCCGCATCCCGGCTGGCTTTCCGTCGCCGGCGGCGGATCACATGGAGCAGCCCATCTCGCTCGATGAACTGTTCAACCTGCGTGCCCCGCATATGTATTTGGTCAGGATAGACGGCGACAGCATGCAGGGCGCCGGGATCTTCGACGGCGACCTGGTGCTGGTCGACCGCTCCCTCGAGGCGCGGCATGGCCAGATCGTGATCGCAGCGGTCAATGGCGAACCGCTGTGCAAGCGGCTGCATAAGGTGGGTGGGCAGGTGGTGCTGCGCTCGGAGAATCCGCGTTACCCCCCACGTTACATCCTCGAAGGCGATGAGTTGACGATCTGGGGTGTAGTGACCTTCAGCGTGCGCAGCCACGATCCGAAATAGCGGCCGTTCAGCGCAGCAAGCCAACCCCAGTCAGGGTAATCCCAGCGAACACTGCGCCCAGCAGAAAGGTGGCCTGGAACCCGACCCCATCCCACATCAGCCCGGCCACCACGCTGGCGACCAGCAGTGCAATGCCGGTCAGCAGGTGGAACAGGCCGAACGCGGTACCGCGCAGGTTGGCCGGGGCGCTGTCGGCGATCAGCGCGGCAAAGACGCCTTGGGTGAAACCCAGGTGCAGCCCCCAGGCCACTACCCCCAGCGCCAGCCCGGCCCAACCGGGCCACAATGCCAGCATCACGTCAGCCAGCAGCAGCAGCCCCAGCCCTGCCATCAGTACACCACGGCGGCCAAGCCTGTCCGACAGCACTCCGGCGGGGTAGGCCGACAGCGAATAGGCCAAGGCCATTACCACCAGAACCGCCGGTGCCCATAACGCGGCCAGGCCCATGTCCTGGGCGCGCAGCAACAAAAAGGCCTCACTGAAGCGTGCCAAGGTAAACACCATGGCCAATGCGATCAGTCGCCAGTAGCCGGCGCCAAGCCGCCTCAGTTGGTGCAGGGCCAGTGGCGAACGCACCGGTCGCGACGTGGCCGTGGCCTCGGGCTCGTGCACGAACACCACAAGCGTGCCGACCGCCACAAACGCAGGGATCACCGCCACCCAGAACACCGTCTGGAAATGACTGGCCGTGAGCCACATCAGCAAGATCGCCAGCAACGGCCCAAGGAAGGCGCCGACAGTGTCCAGTGCCTGGCGCAGGCCGAAGGCGGCGCCGCGCAATTCGGGCGGCGTCACGTCGGCCACCAACGCATCCCGCGGTGCCCCGCGGATGCCCTTGCCGATACGGTCGACAAAGCGTGCCGCGATCAACCAGTCCAGGCCCGAGGCCAAGGGGAATACGGGTTTGGTCAGCGCGCCCAGGCCGTAGCCCACGACCGTGAGCAGCTTGCGCTTGCCCAGCCGGTCGCTCAGTGCGCCGGAAAACACCTTGGTGATCGATGCGGTCGCCTCGGCGATGCCTTCGATAAAGCCGACCGCCACCACCGAGGTGCCGAGCACGGTCACCATGTAAAGCGGCAGCAGGGCGTGGATCATCTCCGAGGAAATGTCCATGAACATCGACACGAAGCCCAGCGCCCAAACACTGCGCGGGATCTTTGGCAGGCCATTGGCGGCAATCGTATGGCCGGTTTTTTCGGTGGTGCGCATTGGCCGTCTCGCGGGGGTTGCTACGTTCAGAACTGTAGGAGCCAGCGCGCAGGATGCAAATCGGATGAATGGAGGAGGCGATAGTGCGCTTATAGGGTGTACTGTATAAATATACAGTCAACGTAAGCCTTCCAGATGAACCCACAGCCCGTTTATGCCCTGATCGACTGCAACAGTTTCTACGCCAGCTGCGAGCGCGTGTTCCGCCCCGATCTGCTGCGCACGCCCATCGTCGTGCTCAGCAACAACGATGGGTGCATCATCGCCCGCAGTGCCGAGGCCAAGCAGTGGGTGAAGATGGGCCAGCCGTATTACCAGATGAAGGACCTGTTGCGCCGCCATGGCGTGGTGGCTTTTTCATCCAACTATGCGTTGTACGGTGACATGAGCCAGCGGGTGATGGCGGTAATCGAAGGCATGGTCCCGGCACTGGAGGTGTATTCCATCGACGAAGCCTTCGCCGACCTGACCGGCGTACCCGGAGACCTCGACTACCTGGGCCGCTGCATCCGCGAGCGGGTGCTCAAGCACACCGGCATCCCCGTCGGCGTCGGCATCGGGGGTACCAAGACCCTGGCCAAGCTGGCCAACCATGCGGCCAAACGCTGGGCCGTTCACAGCGGTGGGGTGGTCGACCTGCGCATCGTGTCGCAGGGTGAGTGGGTGTTGAAAAAGTGCGACGTGTCCGAGGTCTGGGGCATCGGCAAACGCCTCACCGCGCACCTGCAGGGCTTGGGAATCCGCTCCGCCTGGGACTTGTCACGCGCCGATCCAGGCCTGCTGCGCAAGACCTTCAGCGTGGTGGTGGAAAAGACCGCGCGCGAACTGGCGGGCACGCCGTGCCTGCAACTGCAGGACATCGACCCGCCACGCCAGGAAATCTGTTGCAGCCGCATGTTCGGCAAGCGCCTGACCGAGCTGGCACCCATCAAGGAAGCCGTGGCCACCTACGTGATGCGCGCCTCGGAGAAGTTGCGTAGCCAGCGCTCCCTGGCGAGCAAGATGCGCGTCAGCATCCGTACCGGTATGTTCAACCCGGACGAGGCCAAGTACGCCAACGGCGTGGTGGTGCAGTTGCCGTATCCGACAGATGACGTGCGGCTGCTCACACGCATGGCCCTGGAGGCGGTGGGGCGTATCTATCGGCAGGGCTTTCGCTACAGCAAGGCAGAAGTGTTGTTGCTGGAGCTGTGCCAGCGTGGGCAATTCACCGGCGACTTGTTTGCCCCGTCGCAGACGGTGCAGGCGGAGCGGGTAATGGGTGTGATTGACGGTGTCAACGCACGTTGGGGTAGGGGCACGCTGCGCAGTGCAGCGGTACCGGCGGCAGCAGAATGGGCAATGCGGCGCGAGTTGATGAGCGCAGGCTTCACGACGCAGATGGCCGGGTTATGGCGGGTTAATCGCTGAGTCTGACGAGGGCTGCATTGCAGCCCATCGTCGGAAACCCAGCTGAGTCCAGCCCGATTTACCGATCCTGCAGAACCTCGCGGAACACGTCTGGGCGAGAAGCTGCGATATGTAACAATGAACGAGCTGCACCAGAAGGGGTGCGGCGGCCTTGTTCCCACTCTTGGAGGGTACGCACCGAAACGCCTAGCAGCTCTGCGAATTTGAGCTGTGAAAGCCCCGTTCTGCTTCGGGCTTCGGCTGCCTCGGTCACCTCCACCTGGTGCACAGCGCCGTAGCGGCCCGCCTTCACATCCCGGATGGACTCCAGTAATTCTTCACCGATATTGCGAGTGGCATCGCGCAACATCAGGTCTTTTTCAGTCAGGGGCATGGGTGAGCTCCTTTGCAATCTTGCGCAGTACGTGCGCGGGGATATTCTCGGTGGCGCTTTTACAGTAAATCAGCAGTGCAACCAACGTACCGTTGGTGAGCTGGGCTGTGTAGATCACCCGGACCGCTCCTCGTTTGCCTTTGCCGTCCAAGCACCAGCGTACCTTGCGGCATCCCCCTGAGCCGGGAATAACCGTTCCGGCATCAGGGTCATTCGCAAGGTAGGACATGAATGCCCCGTGTTCTTCTATGGACCAATAATCGGGCCATTGTCTTGAAAAAAGTGGGGCTTCAATGATTGTTAGCATACTGTATCCCTACGTCCTTGACGTAGGGATTTTGCTAGAGTTGGGCTAGATGACGAAGCGCAAGGTTGCATCAGGTGGTTGCTAATGAAGCAGTCCAGGCACTATCAAATACTCAACCGCACCGCCAAAGCCGCCAATGTCACCAGCAACACCGGCACCGTCAGCAACACCCCGACCTTGAAGTAATACCCCCAGCCGATGCTGACCCCTTTGCGCGCCAGCACATGCAGCCACAGCAGCGTGGCCAGGCTGCCAATCGGGGTGATCTTCGGCCCCAGATCACAGCCAATGACGTTGGCGTAGATCATCGCTTCGCGCACCACGCCTTGGGCCTCGCTGGCATGGATCGACAGCGCACCGATCAGCACGCTGGGCAGGTTGTTCATCAACGACGACAACAGCGCGGCAATCAGCCCGGTACCGAGCGAAGCCGCCCACACCCCATGGCCGGCCAGCCAGTTCAGCACGCTGCCCAGCGAGTCGGTCAGGCCGGCATTGCGCAACCCGTAGACCACCAGGTACATCCCCAGCGAAAACACCACGATCTGCCATGGTGCTTCGCGCAGCACGCGGCGTGTGGAAATCACGTGACCACGGGCAGCGACGGCGAACAGTACGGCCGCGCAGGCCGCGGCCACGGCACTGACCGGGATACCCAACGGCTCGAGCACGAACAGGCTGGCCAGCAGCGCCAGCAGCACCACCCAACCGACACGAAACGTTGCGCGGTCGCGGATGGCCATGGCTGGAAGCTTGAGCTCATCGGTGGCATAGCGCAGCGGGATGTCGCGGCCAAAGTACACCCTCAGCACCAGCAAGGTGGCTGCCACGGCCACCAGGTTCACCGGCACCATGACCGAGGCATAGGCGTTGAAACCCAGGCCGAAGTAGTCTGCCGAGACAATGTTCACCAAGTTCGACACCACCAATGGCAGGCTGGCGGTGTCGGCGATAAAGCCCGCACCCATGACGAAGGCCAGGGTGGCGGCTGGCGAGAAGCGCAGCGCCAGCAGCATCGACATGACGATGGGGGTAAGGATCAACGCCGCGCCGTCATTGGCGAACAGCGCCGACACAGCGGCGCCCAGCAGCACCATGAAGGCGAACAGGCGGCGCCCGTCACCTCCCGCCCATCGCGCCACGTGCAGCGCCGCCCACTCGAAGAAGCCAGCTTCGTCCAGCAGCAGGCTGATGATGATGAGGGCGATGAACGTCGCCGTGGCGTTCCAGATGATGGCCCAGACCGTGGGGATGTCGTGCAGCGACACCACCCCGCACACCAGCGCGAGCACGGCGCCCAAGGTGGCGCTCCAGCCGACGCCCAGGCCTTTGGGCTGCCAGATGACCAGGGTCAGGGTGAACAGGAAAATCAACGCGGCTGGGAGCATGAACACAAGGTCTCGAAGGGCCAAAGAAGCCGCCACAGAGTAGGGCAAGCACGGGCGTTTCAGCAAAGTTCCGTTACAAACATGTAAGTTTCGTAAATAAGATTTAAACTCATTTGAGAATCACTATATTTACCACCCCTGTTGGCCTCCACTTTGTAGTTGCGAGGCCGGTGGGCGAGGGCTCGCCGGCTTCCTGGCAGGGATGTGCCTTTTCGCTCATGAATCGCAGGAGATGTACCGATGCAATCCAGACCTTCACCCAACAGCCTGGCCCTGGCGTTCGTTGCGTTGGCCTCGCCGGCCATGGTCGCGACTGCCGCCCAGGCTGAAGAGCAACGCGCCGGTGAAGTGCTGGAGGTGCCTGCTGCGCAAAGCGCGCTGGTCATTCAGGACACCCTGGTCACCGCCGAGCGCGAAGCGCGGCAGGCGCTGGGTTCGTCGATCATCACCGAAGAGGACATCAAGCGTCATCCCCCGGCCAATGACCTGTCCGAACTGATCCGCCGCGAACCGGGGGTCAACCTGACCGGCAACAGCGCCAGCGGTGCGCGCGGCAACAACCGGCAGATCGACCTGCGCGGCATGGGGCCGGAAAACACCTTGATCCTCATCGACGGTAAGCCCTCCAGCGCCCGCAATGCCGTGCGCTATGGCTGGAACGGCGACCGCGATACCCGTGGCGAAACCAACTGGGTGCCGGCCGAAGCGGTCGAGCGCATCGAGATCCTGCGCGGCCCGGCGGCGGCGCGTTACGGCTCTGGCGCCATGGGCGGGGTGGTCAACATCATCACCAAGCGCCCGACCGATGAGCTCAAAGGCAGCGTCAGCCTGTACACGCAGATACCCGAAGACAGCGCCGAGGGGGCCAGCCGTCGTACCAACTTCAACTTGGGGGGCGGCCTTACCGAAAGCTTGGGTTTCCGCCTGTACGGTGGCCTGGCCAAGACCGACGCCGACGACCTGGACATCAACGCCAGCCATGCCAACAGTGCGCTGTCGGCCGGCCGCGAAGGCGTGCGCAACAAAGACATCAACGGGATGCTGAGCTGGAAACTCAACGACGAGCACCGCTTTGAAACCAGCGCCGGCTACAGCCGACAAGGCAACATCTATGCTGGCGACACCATGAACAGCAACGGCGGCAGCAATGTCGATCTGATCTCCAGCCTGTATGGCCACGAGACCAACGTGATGCAGCGCAACACCTACGACCTGACCCACCTGGGCGATTTCGTCTGGGGCACCAGCAAGACCACGCTGGCCTACGAGTACGTGCGTAACTGGCGCCTCAACGAAGGCCTGGCCGGGGGCCCGGAAGGCGCGATCAACGACAGCGGCGCCGCCATGTCGCGGCTGCGCAATACTCGTCTGAGCAGCGAAGTTAACCTGCCATTCGCCATGGGCAGCACCGAGCATGTACTGACCCTGGGTGGCGAATACCTGTACGAGTCGCTCAACGATCAGGGCTCGTTCCGCCCGCAGAGTTTTGACCCCAGTGGCGGTGGCAACGACGCGATCAGCGGCTTCGACCGCAGCAACTCGAAGATGACCGCCAAGAGCTACGCGCTGTTCGTCGAAGACAACATCATTGTCGGCGACACCACCGTCACCCCAGGCCTGCGCTTTGACCACCACGAGACCTTCGGCGACAACTTCAGCCCCAGCCTTAACCTGTCGCACAAGCTGACCGAGGCGCTGTCGGTCAAGGGCGGTATCGCCCGCGCCTACAAGGTGCCGAACCTGTACCAGTCCAACCCCAACTACCTGCTCTACAGCCGTGGTAACGGTTGCAGCGTGCAGCAGACCAACTCGGGTGGTTGCTACCTACAGGGCAACGCCGACCTCAAGCCAGAAATCAGCGTCAACAAAGAGATCGGCCTGCTGTACGACCGTGGCACCTGGCGTACCAGCGCGACCTACTTCCGCAACGATTACAAGAACAAGATCATCGGCGACACCGATGTGCTCTACACCATCAACAGCGGCCGCCGCGTGACGCAGTGGGAGAACGCCGGCGAAGCGCGCGTGGAAGGGATCGAGGGCAACTTCTTCATCGAGCTGAGCCCGACCCTGGACTGGAACACCAACCTGACCTGGATGCTCGACAATGACAACCGCGAGACGGGCGAGCCGCTGTCGGTGATCCCGGAGTACACGGTCAATACCACCCTCGACTGGCGCGCCACCGACAAACTGTCGTTCCAGGTGGCAGGCACTTACTTCGGCAAGCAGAAGTCGCCGACCTACAACTACCGCACCCAGGAAAGCTACGACCAGGAGGCGCAGCAGGATGTCGAAGCCTACGGCCTGGTGGACGTGAGCACAGGGTACAAGTTCAACACCAACTATGACGTGCGGGTGGGGGTGAACAACGTGTTCGATAAGCAGATCCTGCGAGGTGGCAATGCCAGCAGCTCGGGCGCCAACACTTACAACCAGCCGGGTCGGGCGGTGTTTGCTTCGTTGAATATCACCTTCTGATCCCAGGGCCGCGGTGCGGCCCAATCCCCCTGTAGGAGCAGCCTTGTGCTGCGAAGCGGTCGATGAAAGCCTCGCGAATCTTCGCAGCTATCACCGGCCTCTTCGCAGCACAAGGCTGCTCCTACAGGGCGATCGGGTTGCGCAGCAGCCCACCCAAGACACTCGAGGAGCTTCCGATGATCCAAGCCCCCGCCTGGCTGCAGATCTTCTCCCGCAGCACCGCGGCGTTGCTGGGCGGTTACGCGTTCAGCTACGCCGCCAGTGCCTGCCTGGCCCGGTTGCTGCCGCTGTCGTCCGCCGACGCGGTCATTGTCGCGACCCTGCCAGCCTTCATCTTCTACACCGGCGCAATCCTCTGGGCCTTTGCCAGCCGTGATGCCGTGCGTGCCTGGGCGCCGCTGGTGCTTGCTGCACCGCTGGCACTGATCGGCTTCTGGCCGCAGGCACTGAGGTGGCTGGCATGAAGAATACCTTCACCCAATCGATGGCCTGGTTGCACACCTGGGCCGGGCTGATTTTCGGCTGGCTGCTGTTTGCCATCTTCGTCACCGGCACCCTGGCGGTGTTCGACAAGGAGCTCAATCACTGGATGAAGCCGGAGGTCCCGGCAACCGAGGTGTCCCAGGCCGACGCCGCGCGGCGGGCCGTTGCCTATCTGCAAGCCCACGAACCGAAGGCCGGCAACTGGGGCATCAGCCTGCCCACCGAGCGTTCGCCCGGGTTGCGGGTGTCCACCGGCGAACGTCGCCATGGCGGTGGCGTGCAGCTCGACCCGCGTTCCGGCGAGGCCATCGAGGTGCGTGACAGTGTCGGCGGCAACTTCTTTTTCCGCTTCCATTTCACCCTCGACTTGCCGCGCAACTGGGGCATCTTCGTGGTCGGTGCGCTGGCGTTGGTGATGCTGGCGGCACTGGTCACGGGCATCGTGATCCACAAGAAGATCTTCAAGGAGTTCTTCACCTTCCGGCCCAACAAGGGCCAGCGCTCATGGCTGGACTTTCACAATGCCAGCGCCGTGCTGTTGCTGCCGTTCCACCTGATGATCACCTACACCGGGTTGGTGATCTTCATGCTCATCTACATCCCGGCAGGGGTCGATGCATTGTTCGAAGGCGACAGCCGCGCGTACTTCCAGGCGCAGGGCAATGCCCGCCTGGAGCAGCCACGGCAACTGGCCAGGCAGCCGGGCGAACTGGTTGATGTGGCGCCGTTGCTGGCTCAGGCCGAGGTGCGGCTGGGGCCGATTGGCGGCTTGAACATCCGCAACCCCAACACCGCAGGCGCGCGTATTGAAATCCGCCCCGAGCTGGGCAACCGGATCGCCCTCGCCAAAGGCCAGGCGATGGTCTTCGATGGTGTCAGCGGCGAGCTGCTTAGCGATGTGCCTGAGTGGCGTGCGGCCCCGCTGACCCAGCGGGTGATGGTCGGTTTGCACTTTGCCCAGTTCGGCGGCTACCCGATGCGTTGGCTGTACTTCATTTGCGGGGTGGTCAGTTGCGTAATGATCGCCAGTGGCCTGGTGCTGTTTTGCGTCAAGCGTGGGCGCAAATATGCCAGCGCCACGGCGCAGCCTTCGGCGCGGCGCTGGTACCGGGTGGCCGAAGTGTGCAATGTCGGCTTCGTCAGCGGGTTGTTACTGGCCTGCGTGGCCCTTCTGTGGGCCAGCCGCTTGTTGCCGGTTGAACTCGTGCAACGGGAAAGCTGGGAGGTGCGCGTGTTCTTTGGCACGTGGCTGCTGGCGCTGTTGCACGCGGGGGTGAGGCCGGCACGGCGCGCCTGGGTCGAGCAATTGCTGTTGGTGGCGCTGCTGTGCATCGGCTTGGCCGCGTTGGGTGGCATGGCTGACGCGATGCGCCTGGGTGTGGTGGCGTGTGCGATGGTGTTGGGCGTGTTGCTGGGGCTGGTGGCTTGGCGGGTACGTCAGGCTGCGTCGGCGCCGCAGAAGACTAGGGCAGGGCGAAGCGTGGAGGCGGGCGCATGATGATGTGGGTTACAGGCGGTGTGTTGTTTGCCTACGTCGGGATGCTCGCGTTGTGCCAGGGCTTGGAGCGGCATTACAAGCATGTCTGGAATCGGCCCTGCCCACGTGGCCTACGCCTGGGGTTGCGAGGGGCAGGGTGGCTGGCGCTGCTGGTCAGCCTGCTGCTGTGCGCCCAGGCCTGGGGTTGGGCCATGGGGCCGGTGGCGTGGTTCGGGGCGCTGTCGCTGGCAGGGATGCTGCTGGTGATGCTATTGCCCTACTGGCCGCGGCTGGCCGTCGGCTTGTCGGCGGCAGTGCCGGTGTGGGGTGTGATGTTGCTGCTGGCTTGACCCGCACAGGCCAGGCGCATTTCGTCGCGCAAAAAAAGTGACGGCATGCTAAACCATGCGCTTCCGCCTGCCATGAAGAGAGCACCGGTGAAAGCCGTTCGCCTGACCCTCGTTTGCCATGCCCTGACCCACGCGCAGAAGACCGGCTGCCTGCCCCGGCCGGAGGACGGCATCCTGGCGCTTGAGCAACCGCCCGTGTCAGCTGGGCCTGCCGTGCAGGTGCTGACTGCGCCGGAGCGGCGAGCCTGCGAGACGGCGGCATTTTTATCAGCGCATGCACGGCTCGAACCTGCATTGGCGGATTGCGACCTGGGGTGTTGGCAGGGCTTGTCGCTCAAGCAGTTGCAGGTAGCTCATCCACAGGCGTTGTCCGAATGGCTGGAAAACCCCGACAGCACACCGCATGGCGGCGAATCGTTCGCCCAGCTGTGCCAGCGCGTAGCGGTTTGGCTGGCGGCGTTCGACACGCCGGGTGAATGGCTGGCAGTGACTCACCCCATGGTCATCCGCGCCGTACTGGTCCAGCTATTGGGGTGTCCGATGAGCGCCCATCAGCGCGTTGATGTGCTGCCGCTATCGCGCCTTGAACTCAGCTTCGCCGGGCAGTGGCGTCTGCGTCTGGGTTGATAGCGGTGGCGGTCAGAAGGCCAGTTTGTAGCCGATCAGCAACAGCATCGCGGCCAGGCACGGGCGCAGCACGCGGTCGGAAATCCGCCCGGTAAGGTGGCTGCCCATGTAGATACCCGGCAGCGAACCAAGCAGCAAGTAACCCAACAGCGACCAGTCCATGTTGCCCATGCCGGCGTGGCCCAGGCCCGCGACCAACGTCAGCGGTACCGCGTGGGCGATTTCGGTGCCGACCAGGCGGCGGGTCACCAGGAATGGATAAAGCAGGAACAAGGCCACGGTGCCCAGCGCGCCAGCGCCGATCGAGGTCAGGGTGACCATGACGCCCAGCACGACACCGGTGAGCACGGTCAGCGTGTTCAGGCTGCGGTCACTGAGGTGATAGTGGTCACCGGCATGACGGCTGGCGAATGCCTGCAGGCGCGATTTGAACAGAATGGCCAGTGCGGTGAGGATCAACACCACGGCCAGGCCTTGCTTGATGATGGCGTTGAGCGCCGAGGTGTCGGTATGCAGGGTGCTGAGGAACCACAGGGTGAGTGCGGCGGCGGGCACGCTGCCCAGGCTCAGCAGGCCGGTGATTTTCCAGTCGATGTTCTTGTTGCGGGCATGCACCCAGACGCCACTGGCCTTGGTGATGGCGGCATAGAGCAGGTCGGTGCCGACAGCAGTGGCCGGGTTGATGCCAAACCACAAAAGAATAGGGGTCATCAGCGAGCCGCCACCTACGCCGGTCATACCGACGATGAAACCCACGACCAGCCCGGCAAGGGTGAAACCGAAAGAACCTACATCCATACGCTACTCGACTGCCCAACTTTGCCCGTTATCGGATGGAAGCCAGCATATAGAATTTTTAATAGCCAAATAGACTAGTTCGTTATTAGGTTATAACTACGTATTGCCTGTACGGCACCGCTTAGCGGTCCGTCATGACCACCATCACCTGCGCATCACCGCCGTCTTCGCTTTCCGACAGGTAAATATGCCCCACCTGGCTATTGAAGTAGGCCGTCTCCTGCGGCCCGATGCTGACGGCTTCACCCGTTTCGAACTCGATGCGCACACGCCCGCTGAGCACCAGTGCGAACTCTTGGCCCGGGTGGCGGATAAAATCGTCGAACTGCCCGCGTTCGCGGGCGATGATGCGGGCATAGGCGGGTGTCATGCGCCGCTCGGGGAATGCACCGGCGATCGGGTGGTAGTCGTAGGTACCCGTCGCGTAGCCTGAGACCGCGGCCAGTGAATCCACCACCACGGTGACCGGCACCGGCGTATCCGCCGTGCCGCTGGCACGGAACAACTGCGCGATATCGACATTCAGCGCGCGGGCAGCGGCGGCCAGTTTTTCGTAACTTACCGAGACCTGGGCAAGCTCCATTTTCGACAAGGTCGACACCGGCACGCCGCTGGCTTCGGACAATTGCTTGAGGGTCAGCTGGCGCGCCTTGCGCACCTGGCGCAGGCGCCTGCCGACGGCGGCGCGGTCTAGCAAGGGCAGTGCATCGGGACGGTCATCGGGCATTCGGGGCACTCGGCATACGGCGTTGGTCGGGCATATTACCTTGGACCCTTGCGCATTTCTAAATTCTCATATATTAGAATTCTCATAAATGATAATTATCGAAGCAGGAGCGTGCATGACCCCGATCTACGACACCCTGATCATCGGCGCAGGCATTGCCGGCGCCTCCCTGGGTTATCGCCTCGCTGGCCAGCAACGGGTGCTGCTGCTCGAGCGCGAGTCACAGCCTGGCTATCACTCGACCGGGCGCTCGGCTGCCATGTTCATGGAGGCCTACGGCACGCCGCAGATTCAGGCACTGACCCGTGCCAGCCGGGCGTTCTACGAAGCGCCGCCCGCAGGCTTCTGCGAACACCCTTTGCTTGAGCCGCGCGGCTGCCTCTATGTCGCCAGCCATGAACAACAGCAACTGCTCGAACAGACCCATGCGCAGAACCTGGCCAATGGCACTGAAGTCAGCCTGCTCGACCGCGACGCGGCGCTGGCGCTGGTGCCGAGCCTGCGGCCTGAAGTAGTGGCCGGCGCGGTGCTAGAGCCAGGCGCCATGGACCTGGATGTACACGCGCTGCACCAAGGGTTTTTGCGCGGCTATCGGGCTGCCGGGGGGGAACTGCGCTGCAACGCGGAATTGGCCAGGGCCCGCTTGCTCGATGGCGTATGGCAGGTGGAATTGAGCGATGGGAGCTGTGTCCAGGCTCATCATCTGGTCAATGCGGCAGGTGCCTGGGCCGACCGCGTCGCCGAGCAATGCGGCGTGGCGCCCATCGGCCTGCAGCCGTGCCGCCGCAGCGCGTTTACTTTCCCCGGCCCCGCCGAGCAGGACTTCGCCCGCTGGCCAGCGGTGATTGGCGTCGACGAGAGCTTCTACTTCAAGCCCGACGCCGGGCAACTGCTCGGCTCGCCCGCCAACGCCGACCCGGTCGAACCCCAGGATGCCGCGCCCGAAGAGCTCGATGTGGCGTTGGGCATCTACAACATCGAAGCCATGACCACGCTGACTATCCGCCGCCCAAGCCACAGTTGGGCCGGTTTGCGCTCGTTTGTTGCCGATGGCGACCTGGTGATTGGTTTTGATGCACGCATGCCTGCGTTTTTCTGGCTGGCGGCGCAAGGTGGCTATGGCATCCAGTCGGCCGCAGGCGCTTCGCGCCTGGCAGCAGACCTGCTGCTCGGCCAGCCGCTGTGCCCTAGCCTTGTCAGCCAGGGGGTGGCGCCTGAACGCCTGTCCCCGGCACGTTTCCAGCAACCGTGAAAGGAGCTTTCCATGAGCAATGATATCCAGCGTTTTCCCAGCAGCCTGCCATTTCCGTTTTCCCGTGGCGTAAAAGCCGGCGGCTTCCTGTTTCTGTCTGGCCAAGTACCGATGAGTGCCGGCGGCGAAGTGGTACGGGGTGACATCCAGACCCAGACCCGCGCGGCCTGCGAACGCATCGCCGAGAGCCTGGAGGCGTGCGGGGCACGCTTCGACCAAGTGGTGAAAGCCACGGTGTGGCTGTCGGACATGAGTCACTTCGCCGGCTTCAACGAGGTTTACAAGGAATTCTTCGGCGCCGCCTTGCCGGTTCGTTCGACGGTGGCCTCGGCGTTGGCGCTGGGGGTGGATGTGGAGATCGAGGTGCAGGCGTTTATCGGCCAAGCGTAACCGTTCACTGATCCAGCAGGAAATTGTAGGCGCCGCCTTGTGCTGCGAAAGGGGCCGGATTGCCCATGGCATTGCTGTGGTGCTGAAGGCCTCTTCGCAGCACAAGGCTGCTCCTACAGGGGTTCTTTGCCGCAGTGACGCACAACAACAATAAAACCAGAGGTTCACATGCAAGAGCAGCTGAAAATCGCCGGGGCCTTCGTTGGCGTGATCGTGGGGGCGGGCTTTGCTTCGGGGCGGGAACTGTTGTTGTTCTTTGTCGATTTCGGGGTGTGGGGGCTGGTCGGCGCGCTGGTCAGTGCCGCCTTGTTCACCTTCCTCGGCATGGCCCTGGCGGGCTTGGGCAACCGCCAGCGGGCCACATCGCACAAGGATGTGATACAGGCCATCTGTGGCCGTCACCTGGGCCTGTTCGTCGACTGGCTGATCACCTTCTTCATGTTCGCCGTCACCGTGGTCATGCTGGCCGGTGGGGGTGCACTGCTGGAGCAGCAGTTCGGCATCCCGGCGTTGACCGGCAGCGTGCTGATGACGGTCGTGGTGGTGGGCATCGTGTGCCTGGACGTGCGCAAGGTGATCCTGGCCATCGGCGCGATCACCCCGTTGTTGATCCTGGTGGCGTCGGCGATTGCACTGTACGCAGTGTTCACCCGCGAGCAGAGCTTTGCCGACCTCGATCACCTGGCGAGCCAGCAGCAGGCCGGTACCCGTCATTGGCTGTTGGGCGCGTTCTTGTATGTGTCCTACAACATCGTTGCCGGTGCGCCGATCCTGGCCATTCTGGGGGGCTCGGCCAAGGGCGAGAAGACTGCGGTGTGGGGCGGGTTGCTGGGCGGTGCAGCGCTCGGTGGCTTGATGTTGGTGATGAGCGCCGGGCTGTTGTCGCGCCTGGACAGCGTCGCCGATCTGCCGATGCCGATGCTGTCGATTGCCAATGAGGTGTCGCCGCTGCTGGGGCTGGTGATGTGCCTGATCATTTTCGGCATGATCGTGAACACGGCGGTGGGCACTATGTTCTCGTTCCTTTCGCGGCTGTTGCCGGCGGGCACGGCGACGTTTCGCTGGGGCTCGGTGGTGACCGGGGTGGTGGCGTTTGGCTGTAGCCTGGTGGGGTTCATCAGCCTGGTGGGCGAGGTGTATCCGCTGTTTGGCTACCTGGGTTTTGTGCTGATGGCGGCGGTGTTGCTGGCCTGGGTGCGGCGGGGTAAGGCGGTAAAAGCGGTGGTGGTTTAGGGGGGGGCTGCTGCGCAGCCCATTCGCGGGCAAGCCCGCTCCCACAGGGGGGAGCGGGCTTGCTGGCGAACGTGACAGTTAGATTCTGAAGCTGCCCACCAGCTGCTTCAATCGGCCAGCCTGTTGGGCCAGCTGATCGCAGTGCAGCAGTGTCTCGTTCAAGTTCTCGACGCCTTGCTGGTTGAGGGCGTTGATCTGGGTGATGTCCAGGTTGAGGCTCTCGACCACGGCAGTCTGCTCTTCAGTGGCAGTGGCCACCGACTGGTTCATGCCATCGATCTCGCCAATGCGCTGGGTCACGCTGGCCAGGCGCACACCGGCCTGGTTGGCCACTTGCACGGTCTGTTCGCTGGAGACCTGGCTGGTGTTCATGGTGTGCACCGCCTCGCGCGAGCCCACTTGCAGGCTGGTGATCATGCGATGGATCTCTTCGGCCGACTCCTGGGTGCGGTGCGCCAGGTTGCGCACCTCGTCGGCGACCACGGCGAAGCCACGGCCGGCTTCACCGGCACGCGCGGCTTCGATGGCGGCGTTGAGTGCCAGCAGGTTGGTTTGCTGGGAAATGCCTTTGATCACATCGAGAATCTTGCCGATTTCGTCGGTGCTGGCGTTGAGCGTTTCAATCTGCGCGCACGATTCGCTGATGCGCTGAGACAGGGCGGTCATGGCACTGATCGCTTCCTCGACCACTTCGCGGCCACCGTGGGCCTGCTCGCTGGCGCCGCTGGCATGCTGCGAGGCGTCGGCGGCGTTGCGCGCGATCTCCTGGGTGGCAGCGCCCAGCTCGTTGATCGCTGCCGCCACACTGTTGGTGCGCATGCTCTGTTCTTCGGAGCCGGTGATCGAAGCGTTGGAGGCGTTGACCACCTTTTCCGACAGGTCATGCACCAGGCGCGTAGCCGACGACACTTCACTGATCGAGGCATGGATGCGTTCAACGAACCGGTTGAACGACATCGCCAGTTCGCCGAACTCGTCCTTGTTCTGCACGGCCAGGCGGCGGGTGAGGTCACCTTCACCTTCAGCGATGTCGCGCATGGCACGGCCCATGGTGGTCAGCGGTTGCATCAGCACCGGGATCAACAAGCCCAGCAGGCCGGCGATGGCGGCCACGGCGATGAGCATGGCGATGATCGCCGAGGTGCGGAATTGGCTAAGGGCGGCGTAGGCCTTGTCCTTGTCGATCGACAGGCCGATGTACCACTGGGCCGACGGCAGGCCGTTGACCGGGGCAAAGGAGATCAGGCGGTCCTGGCCATTGAGGGTGACATCCTGCATGCCCGAGGCGACGCGCAGGCCACTGCCGGGGTAGATGTCCTTGAGGTTTTTCATCACCTGGTCTTTGTCCGGGCTGACGATGACCTGGCCATTGCTGTCAGCAAGGAAGGCATGGCCGATGCCGCCGAAATCGACCGAGTTGATGATTTCGACCAAGGTGTCGAGGGTCACGTCGCCGCCGACCACACCGATCAGTTCACCGTTGCCTTTGCCCTTCACGGGGGTCGCAATGGTGACCATCAAGCCGCCGACGGCGCCTTGGTAAGGTGCGGTCAAAACGGTCTGCCCGGCGCTTGCCGCGGTGCTGTACCACGGGCGTTGGCGGGGGTCGTAACCGGCGGGCATCTGCGCGTCTGGGCGCTGGGTGAATGCACCGTTGGCCTGGCCCAAGTAGGTGAACAGGAAATTACGCGTATAGGACGGTTGCTCGACCAGGCCGTTCAGGGTATCACCGGCGCCTTGCTGGCCGATGTCCTGGGCCAGGTTTTCCAGCACCAGGATGCGCCCGCTCATCCAGTTCTGCACGCTGCTGGCGGTCAGTGCGCCGGATTGCTGCACCGAGGACTCGATATTCTGGCGAATGGTGTTGCGTTGCAGGTAGTCGTTGTAGAGGGTGAACAGGGCAAAAGCCAGGACCACGACGCCGCACGCGCTGAGCAGGATCTTGTGGCGAAATTTCAGGTTCATGTTTCGAGACCTTGAGCCAATCAGGGGGGAGGGCATAGCGCACTCATGACGCGCTGCGCCCTGTCGTCTGGCTATCGGCTTGAGGGGTAAAAAATTGAAACACTTAGCGAAATTTCTTTAGGCCGTTTCGACGAACGGCATTCAGCGTTTACACAGCTGTTCGATCAACAGCCGCGCCGCCTGGCGCAGCGGGTGCTGCTTGCGCCACAGGATGTGCACGGGCAACTGCAGTTCATTACGGGTATTGCGAAAATCCAGCCGCACCAGCCGCCCGGCCGCCAACAGCGGTGCAATGCGCGAAAGCGGCAAGTCACCCCAGCCCAGGCCGGCCTCGACCATCTGCAGGGCAACGTCGAAGCTGTCGGTGGACCAGTGCGTGGCACCGATCAGGGCGCGCGGGTCGGTCAGCGGCAGATCGCGGCTGCGCACCAGGATCTGGCGCACATTGATCAGGTCTTCAAGGTAGTGAATGCGTGCGTCGAGCAGCGCCGGATGGGTGGGTGACAGGGTAGCCACCAGCGACTCCATGCCGATGTACTGGAAGCCGCGATGGGCATCGACCTGCAGGCCGGCGAAGGCTACGCAGAGGTCGGCGCGGCCACTGTCGAGCAAGTGCAGGGCTTCTTCCTGGGGGGCGCTGAGCAGCGCGATGTCCAGCAGCGGGTAGCGCTCACCGAGCTGGGCGATGGCGCCTAACAGCGGGCGATGGTCGACGTCGGGGACCACCGCGATGGTCAGTCTGCTCTCAAGCCCCTGGGACAACTCCAGGGCATGCACCTGCAGCAGCCCGAGTTGTTCGGCGATCAACCTGGCGTGGGGTTCCAGGGCCAAGGCCTGGGCGGTCGCCCGCACTTCGCGCGGGCCGCGTTCGAACAGGCTGTAGCCAAGCTCTGCCTCAAGGTTGCCGATGGCCATGCTCACGGCCGACGGCACCCGGTGCAGGGCGCGTGCGGCAGCGGAGAACGAACCGCGGTCGAGCACGGCGAGAAATAGCTGAATATTGTCGCTGGAAAAGTTCATGGCAGCCTCCTGTCAGTTGATCTGACAGCTGCTGACTTTTACTGTCAAGAAGATTGAAGCATGCTCGCCCCATCGTTTTTTTGACTTTGGAGGTAAACCCAGGTGCAGGGGCTCAAACGCAAACTGGTCTATGTGACTTTCTATGAACTGATCGGGTTGTGCATGTCCACCCTCGGGCTGGCGTATCTGTCAGACACCCAGGCCTCCCACACCGGGCCATTGGCCGTGATGATCACCACCATCGCGATGCTCTGGAACTTGATTTACAACACCCTGTTCGAGCGCTGGGAGGCCCGCCAGGCCAAACGCGGGCGCAGCGTGGCCCGGCGCGTGGCGCATGCCATCGGTTTTCAACTGACGTTGGTGGTGTACCTGATTCCGCTGATTGCCTGGTGGCTGGACATGAGCCTGGTCGAGGCGTTTCTGGTGGACCTGGCGTTCATCATCCTGGTGCCGTGCTACACCTTTGCCTACAACTGGGCATTCGACCGGCTCTTCGGCTTGCCCACCTCGGCGCTGGCCACTGCCTGACAGGTTGCTGAACGTCCCTTGTAGGAGCAGCCTTGTGCTGCCAAGAGGCCCGCACAAGCAACCCCTAAGGCGGCAGGCGTATCAGCAAAGGCGCCTGCCGCTGTTCCGCCTGCGGCGCTATCGGCTGCTCCACCGGCCGCGGCGCACTGGCCAGCAAACTGTCCTCGACCTGCCCCGACAGGTAATACACCCCCGCCATCGCCCCGCTCTGGCGGTTCTCCATCAACTCCTGCCATTCCTGGTTCAGCGCCACGTTGAGGATCACCCGCAACTGTTCGACCATCTGCGGTTGTTCACGTCCGTGGGTGATCATGCCGTACCCGGTTGCCGCCACCGAGATCATCGCCCCAGCCACCTTGCCCACCGCAGAAGCCACGGCACTGGCGATGCCGCGTGGGGCCAGGGTGGCGCCGAGCTTCTCGCTGGCGCGGGTGGCCACCGACGACAGGCCCACGTCGGTCTGCCCCGGGCCTTTGCTGGCTTGTTGGTGCAAATGCTCGCGCATGGCTTGCCAGGCCGGTTGCTGGTCCAGCGACTTGGCCCGCAGCAGTTGGTAGAGGCTGGCGTTGCGCGCGGCGGGCGGGCCCAGGGCGATGGCGGGTATCCGGTTGAGGCGCTGGCTTAATTGCTCAGCCGGTGCGTTGTAGCGGGCGATGATGCCAGGCAGTTGCTGGCCGAACAGTTGCACGTACAGTTCACAGGCCCGGTCGCGAATACCCTCGGGGTTGATCTGCTCGGCCACGGGCTCGATCACCCGTTCGTGGTACTGCTCCTGCAGGTACAGCGCCAGGCGTTTTTCTGCAGGCTCACGGCCCTCGCCACTGTCGATCTTGTACCAGGCGACCTTGAGGGTCAGCCATTGTTGGGTCCAGTAGCCGGTGAACCAGGGGATGAAGTCGCTCTCGGTGCGTTGCTGCACCTGCTCCTTCCACACCCGCATCGAGCGGCGGGCGTAGTCGTTGGCCGACCCGGCGGCACCGACCGAGGCCTCGATCAGGTCCTGGTCGATGCGCTGCCAGGCAGCGGGGGTGAGCAAGGCGGGCGGGGGCGGGGCAGGCGGGCGCTTGCTCGCACAGCCGCCGAGGGCCAGCATCAGGCACAGTAGCAGTAAGGGGGTACGCGAGCTCACGCGGCCGCCTCCCTGGGTAGAGGCTGGGGTGGTTTCTCGAGTATAGAGAGAAGGCTGCCTGTAGGAGCGGCCTTGCGTCGCGAAAGGCCGCTCCTATAACGACGAAAAACTCAGCCCAGGTCGAGCTTGTCTTGCAGCCGGTCGAGGTGCTCGTGCATCAGCGCCAGCGCTGTGGGGGCATCACCTGCCTCGACCGCATCGATGATCGCCGCATGTTCTTCCCAGGCACAGTGGTCGCAGCAGGGCGACTCATAGCGGGCGATGATCAGCGAGGTCATCGGCACCAAACCGTTGAGAAACCGCGCCAGCGGGGCGTTGGCGGCGACCTGCGCGAGCTTCAGGTGAAACTCGCCGCCCAGGCGGATGGCCGCGCAGCGCTCACCGTTTTCGTGGTGTTGGCGCTCCCGCTCGACCAGCAGGCGCAGCTGGCGGATCTGCGCCGGCCGGGCGCGTTGCGCGGCGAGGGTGATCAAGGTGGTTTCGGCCAGGCGCCTGGCACTGAGCACCTGGCGCGCCTGGTCGGGGTCGGGTGCGGCCAGGTGCGCGGTGTGGCTGGGGCGCTGAACCACCACCTGTTGGTCCGACAGGCGGCCGAGCACCCGGCGTATCACTGTGCGGCTGACACCAAAGGCATGGCCCAGGGCCTGCTCGGGCAGCAGTGCACCCGGCGGCAAGCGCTGTTCAAGGATTGCGTCGAACAGCCGTGGGTAGATCTGGTCGGCCGACAGGCGAGTCTCGCCGGCGGCGAGCAAGGCAGGCAGGCGGGGGGCGGCGTGGGCGCAGGCGGTCATGGTCGCTCTCCTGGGTCAAGGGCGGGGGTGTTCGTCCGGGATGTTCAGTTGGATGCCCATGCGCTGGCCTTCGGCAAGGATGTGCTGGCGCATCTGGGCGCTGGCCTCGGCGCTGTTGCGTTCGCGGATGGCGCGCACCACGGCATCGTTTTCCTTCAGCCGTGCGGCCAGGTGTTCGGGCGAGTTGCGCAGCATGTCGGCGCTCTGCTTGAGGGCGTTGCTGGTCTGCTGCACCACGCTTTGGAAGATCGGGTTGGTGGTCAGGGCGAACAGCGCCTCATGCAAGGCGATGTAGGCTTTGACCCCGGCTTCGCTGTCATCGGCCTCCAGCGCTTCGCGCATGTCCATCAGCGTCAGGCGCAATTGGCCGATGTCGTGGCTGTTGGCCGATTGCGCGACCAGGCCGACGATGAAGGGCTCGAGGGTGTAGCGCAGCTCCAGTACATCGGCCAGGCTGGCCGACGCGCTGGTGTCGATGCCCGGCTCCTGCAGGGCAGCATCGGCATCCAGCACCAGCACGCCTTTACCGGGCAGCGCGCGCACCAGGCCCAGGGTTTCCAGCACGGTGACGGCTTCGCGCAGGCTGGGGCGGCTGATGCCCAGTTGTTCGGCCAGTTCGCGCTGGCCAGGCAGCATGTCGCCGGAGCGCCACTGGCCTCGGGCCAGGGCTTGGCGGAGTTTTTCCACCACTGAGTTGACGACGGTCGATGAGCTGATCACGGTTCGCTCCTGGAAGGGCCGGCGTCACCGCCGGCCGCGTTCGATCAGAATTCCTGTTGATGAATGTTGGGCTGCTTGCGGGGCGTGTGGGCAAAGCCTGGTTTGCCGGCGAGTACGTTCTGTGCTCGCTCCAGGTCGATGTCTTTCTCCCAGCGCGCGATGGCGACGGTGGCCACGCAGTTGCCGATCAGGTTGGTTAGTGCCCGGCCGATACCCATGAACCAGTCCACCGCCAGCACCAGCACCAAGCCCACCACCGGAATGGCCGGCACGGCGGTCAAGGTGGCGGCGAGAATCACCAGCGCCGAGCCTGGGATGCCATGAGCGCCCTTGGAAGTCACCAGCGAGACCAGCAGGATGGTCAACAGGTCGGTCATCTCCAGTGGCGTGCCGGTGGCGTTGGCGATGAACACGATGGCCAGGGTCAGGTAGATGGAGAAACCGTCGAGGTTGAACGAGTAGCCGGTCGGGATCACCAGGCCGACGGTGGAGGTGCCGATGCCCAGGTGCTCGAGCTTGCGCATGATCTGTGGCAGCACCGCGTCGGAAGAGGCGGTGCCGAGGACGATGGTCAGCTCTTCACGCAGGTATTTGATCAGGGGCAGCAGTTTCAGCCCCGACAGGCGCATGACGGTACCGAGGACAATCAGCACGAAGCCGGCGCAGGTCAGGTAGAACAGTGCCACCAGGCCACCCAGGTGCTGCAGCGATTCGAGGCCATATTTGCTGGTGGTGAAGGCGATTGCGCCGAACACACCAATGGGCGCCAGGCGCACGATCATGCCCATGATGCGGAAGATCACGTGGCTAAGTTCGTTGATCAGCCGCGAAATACCTGCCGCCGAGTCACCCACCAGGTTCAGCGCGCTGCCGAACAGCACCGAGAACAGCAGCACCTGCAGGATGTTGTTGTCAGCAAAGGCGCCGATCACCGACGTCGGAATCAGGTCCATGAAGAAGGCGGTGGCACCATGGATGTGCTGGCCGCGCTCTGCCAGGCTGCTGGCGTCGGCGCTGGACAACTGGTCCAGGTGGATGTTGGCACCGCTGCCAATACCGCTGGTGAAGGCGAACACCAGGCCGATCACCAAGGCGATGGTGGTCAGTACTTCGAAGTAGATGACTGATTTCAGGCCGATCCGCCCGACCTTTTTCAAGTCGCCAGCACCGGAGATACCGCTGACCACCACACAGAAGACGATCAAGCCGATGAGCATCTTGATCAGCTTGATAAAGCCGTCACCGAGGGGTTTGAGTTGCAGGGAGACTTCGGGGAAGCTGAGGCCGCAGGCAATGCCGAGGGCAAGGCCCAGCACGACTTGCAGGAAGATCGAACGCGAGCACCATTTGAGCATGGGAGTGATCTCTGGTCGGTGTCCTTGCTTCGATGCCGCGAGGGTCAAAGAGCGCAGGACTTAATTATTGTGGTCTTACCGGTTTGTTCAGCGCGAGGCCATAAAAGCGCGAAAAATCCTACATTGCAAGTGATTTTGGCCTTACCGGTCTGACCAGTTGTGGGGCAATTGGCCCTGCCAGGCTCTAATTCGGTGCATGCCATTTATCGGGGCTGAACAGCGCCCCCAGGTAAACCGATGAATCAGGTCAGGGCTTGGCCAACGCCTGGTCCACTGCTGCAATCAGCTTGCCAAGATCTTTGGGCGGGGCGTTGTGGATGACACCGAACAGATAGGCGCGCTGCTCCTCTTCGTCGTCCGGTTCGGCGAAGAAGTCCTTGGGTTTGACACCCAGTACGCCTGCGAACGCCATGAGCGCGTCGACGCTGGGGGTATAGGCGCCGGTCTCGAAACGGCTGATGGTCTTGGGGTCGAAGCCGGTTCGCTCGGCGAATTGTGCCTGGGTCAGACCCGCCAGCTTGCGGTAGCGGCGCAGGGCAAAACCCAGAGCTGATCTCGTCATCACTTAATTCCCATTTAGAATCAAGAACTTAACGATATCTATCCGCATGGCGCAACGCCATGATCGATCACCTTTATTTGATTTATGTGATGAATTTCGTAGAATTCGCGGCTTGACCGGACAGTCATCGTCGAGTTTCCAGTGTCATTCGGCCTCATGCCGGTATGGCTGGAAGCGCATGTGCACATTGGAGCGGATCGCTGCGTATCGGTTCCGATGGTCGTCGATGGGCAGGGTGCCGGTTCGTCAGTGAATGGAGTCTCATCGTGCGTCTCAATCTCCCGGTAACCCCGGTCGAGCAACGTTTCCCCTCGGGTCAGCGGCTGATTTCCGCCACCGACACCGCCAGCCACATTACCTACTGCAACCCCGAATTTGCCGCTATCAGCGGTTACAGCGAGGCCGAGCTGATCGGCAGCCCGCACAACCTGGTGCGCCACCCCGACATGCCGCCAGCGGTGTACGCATTGATGTGGCGCTACCTCAAAGCCGGCAAAAGCTGGATGGGCATCGTCAAGAACCGCTGCCGCAATGGCGACTTTTACTGGGTCAATGCCTACGTCACGCCGATCCTTGAAGACGGCCGGGTGATCGGCTACGAATCGGTACGGGTCTGCCCGACCCGCGAACAAGTCAGCCGTGCCGAGGCCCTGTATGCGCGACTGCGCCAGGGCCAGGCGCCGCTGTCGTCCGGCCGCCGCCTGGCGTTGCTGAGCCAGGCCATGGCCTTGCCGCTGCTGGGTGGTGTGTTGGCGGTGGGCGCCAACCAGTTCTGGCCAGGCTGGCCAGGGCAGGGCCTAACCCTTGTGTTGTTCGCGGCCTATGGCCTGTGGATGCGCAACGACCTGGGCCGCCAGTTGCGGCGGGTTATCCAGGGCGCCGAAGGCACCTTCGCCGACCCCACCGCTGCGCTGACCTACAGCGACCTGCCGGGCGCTGCCGGGCAACTGCAGCTGATTTTGATCGGGGAAGAGGCGCGCCTGAAAACCGCGTTGACCCGGCTCAGCGACCTGGCCACGCAGATGGCGGTAGCCGCGCACGATGCCGGGCGTCTGTCGCGCGGTACCGAAACGGCCCTGCTGGAGCAGCGCGCCGAAACCGACCTGAGCGCAACCGCGATGACCGAGATGACCGCCTCGATCGGCGAGGTGGTCAACCATGTGCAACTCACCGCCGCCGAGGCGCATACCGCGCACCTGCTGGCCGAGCAGGGCAGCCGCGTGGCCGATGCCAGTGGCACGGCGATTCGCGCCCTGGCCGGCACCGTGGACCAGATCAACCAGGCGGTCACCCACCTGGCTGGTCAGACCGGTGCCATCGCCGAGGCGGCGGGGATGATCCGGGGCATTGCCGAGCAAACCAACCTGCTGGCGCTCAATGCCGCCATCGAGGCTGCCCGTGCCGGTGAGCAGGGCCGCGGCTTTGCCGTGGTGGCCGATGAGGTGCGGGCGCTGGCCGACAAGACCCGGCAGTCGACGTTGCATATCCAGGCCATCATCGATGGACTGCGCAGCGGTGCCGAAGAAGCCGTGGCCATTGCCAGCCAAGGCATTCAGGGCGCCGAGCAGGGCGTTGCCCAGGTCCAGGAGGCCCAACAGGCGCTGCACGGTATTCGTGAAGCGGTGCAACGCATCAGCGGCATGAGCCAGCAGATGGCCACAGCCTCGCAGCAGCAGTCGGCCGTGGCTGAAGAGGTGTCGCGGCAGATCAACGGTGTGGCGGGCATTGCCCAGCACAGCGCCCATAGCGCCAACGCGGCCGCCTCGCGCGGTGCCGAGCTGGAGGAGGTGTGCGCCGGATTGCGCGCCCTCGTGGAGCGCTTCAACCGTTAGGGCAGGATGCTTATGGACGATAACTATCGCGCGGCCGTGGACGCGGCCGCGATCTTTTCCGAAACCGACCTGCGTGGCTGCATCACTTACGTCAACCAGCAGTTCTGCAGCATCTCCGGTTACAGCCGCGACGAACTGCTGGGCGCCAACCACCGCATTCTGAATTCCGGCCTGCACGAGCCGGAATTCTTCCTCGGCATGTGGCGAGCGCTGACGGCGGGCAAGGTGTGGAAGGGCGAGATCTGCAACCGCGCCAAGGACGGTTCGCTGTACTGGGTCGACAGCACCATGGTGCCACTGGTCGACCCGCTGACCGGCAAGGTGCGCAAGTATGTGTCGATCCGCTTCGACGTCACCGAGAAGCGCCAGTTGCTGCACACCTTGCAATGGCGGGTGGGGCACGATGTGCTGACCGGGCTGCCCAACCGCGCCTACCTGTCCGACCTGCTCAACCAGGCACTGGCGTTCTCGCGCCGTGAAGACATCCCGCTGGCGGTGTGCATGCTCGACCTGGATGGCTTCAAGGCGGTCAACGATGGGTACGGGCATGCCACCGGCGACCTGTTGCTGGTCGAAGTGGCGCAGCGCCTGAAGGGCATCTTGCGCGGGGGGGATGCCGTGGCCCGCTTGTCGGGTGACGAGTTTGTGCTGATCCTGCGTAATGTCAGCGACGACCGCCAGTTGCATGCGGCCCTGCGCCGGGTGCTGCGGGCGCTGGCGGCCACCTATGTGGTGCGCGAGCACACCCTCTCATTGAGCGCCAGTATCGGCGTCACGCTGTACCCGCTCGACGATGAGGACGCCGATACCCTGGTGCGTCACGCCGACCAGGCCATGTATGTGGCCAAGCAGCGTGGGCGCAACCGTTACCACCTGTTCGATGTGTCCCAGGAGCAGGAACTCAAGGCCACCCACCAGACCGTGACACGGGTGCGTCGGGCACTGCGCAATCGCGAGCTGTGCCTGTATTACCAGCCCAAGGTCAACCTGCGCAGCGGCGAGGTGCTGGGTTTCGAGGCGTTGCTGCGCTGGCAACGGCCGGGCCGTGGCCTGGTGCCGCCGGGCGAGTTCCTGCCGTTGGTGGAACAGACCGACCTGATCATCGAAATTGGCGAATGGGTGATCCACCAGGCGCTGAGCCAGTTGCAGGCCTGGCAAGGGCAGGGGCAGCCGTGGTCGGTGAGTGTCAACATTGCTGCGCGCCATTTGCAGCGCAGTGATTTCGTCGAACGCCTGGAACAGTTGCTGGCGGAGCACCCCGGGGTTGACCCGGCACGGCTGGACCTGGAAATCGTCGAGTCGGTGGCCATCGACAACCTGCAGCATGTCAGCCGGTGCCTGGATGCTTGCCGGGCCTTGGGCGTGCGCTTTTCGCTGGACGATTTCGGCACCGGCTATTCGTCGCTGAGCTACCTCAAGCGCTTGCCGACCCAGACCATCAAGATCGACAAGTCGTTCGTGCGTGACATCCTCCATGACCAGGATGACCTGGCCCTGACCGGGGCGGTGATCGGGCTGGCGCGTGCGTTTGGCCGCGAGGTGGTTGCCGAAGGCCTGGAGCGTGTCGAGCATGGGCGTGTGCTGATGGCACTGGGTTGCGAGCTGGCGCAGGGGTATTTCATCGCCAGGCCGATGCCGGCGAGTGAAGTGCTGGCCTGGGCGCAGGGGTATCGGCAGCCTGAGCAATGGCGTGGCGGCTAGGGTTGCGGCGCCATGCTTTTGATTACGGCCAGTTCGGGGTGGGCGACCAGCTTGTCGATGTGCAGCGCGTCGTCGTTCATCCAGCTTTCGCTCAGCAGCCGGTAGTGCTCCATGTCGCGGCAGCGCAGGCGCAGGCTGTAGTCGAAATGGCCGCTGATCAGTTGGCATTCGTAGACGTGCGGGCAGGCGCGCAGGGTAGCCTCGAACGCTTTTTGCGCCGCCCGGCCGCTTTGGTTGGACAGGGCCACCAGCACCAGCAACGACACCCCGGGGGCGATTTTCTGCAAGTCGATGATTGCGCCATAGCCGCGAATCACGCCACGTCGTTCCAGCTTGCGGACGCGCTCAAGGCAAGGGCGTGGCGTGAGGTGGACCAGGGTCGAGAGCTTCTCGAAGGTGATGCGGCCGTCATGGCGCAGCACATCGATGATGGCTTCGTCGATTCGGTCCAGAGGGTGGGGGGTGGCGTCCTGGGTGTCCATGTGCGGGGCCTCGTTGTAGAGGGACATGGACAGGGTAGGCGGTAATGCGGGGGGTGTCCTGCGTGCCGGTGCACGTGGGGGCCGTCATGCACAGGCAGTCGTTGGTGTAGCGCGAAAACCGACCACGCGTGGCTGCAGCAGCGCATACAGGTCTTTTGGGTTTTCCAGCGTCGGCACCAGCGCAATGTCCTGCCCGATCCCAAGTGCCTGGGCCATGTCCAGCACATAGCGCAGCGCCGAGTAGTCCTCCAGGGCAAAGCCTACCGAGTCGAACAACGTCACTTGTCGTGCGTTCTCGCGGCCGTTGGCCTGACCTGCCACCACCTGCCAGAACTCGGTCACTGGCGAATCGGCCGGCATCTGCTGAATCTCGCCTTCCACCCGGCTCTGCGGGGCGTACTCGACCACCACCCGGGCCTGCTCGACGATCTCGCGGTGCAGCTCGGTCTTGCCTGGGCAGTCGCCGCCTACGGCGTTCAGGTGCATGCCCGGCTCGATCATGGCGGGCGTCAGGATGGTGGCAAAGGCTTTGTCGGCCGTCACCGTGGTGACGATATCGGCCCCCCGCACCGCTTCGGCCACAGACTGGGCGACGATTAGCTTGAGCCCTGGCCGGCCGGTCAGGTTGGCCACCAGTTTTGCCGTGGCCGCAGGGTCGATGTCATACAGGCGGATCTCATCGATGCCCAGCAGGGTATTGAAGGCGATGGCCTGGAATTCGCTCTGCGAGCCATTGCCGATCAGCGCCATGCTGCGGCTGTCTTCGCGCGCCATGTAGCGGGCGGCCAGGGCCGAGGTGGCTGCGGTGCGCAGCGCGGTGGCCAGGGTCATCTCGCTGAGCAGCAAGGGCGCGCCTGAGCTGACGTCGCTCAGGGTGCCGAACGCCATGACCGTGGGCAGGCCGTTGTGGGTGTTCTTCGGGTGACCATTGACGTACTTGAAGGCGTACAGGCTGGCGTCGGCAACCGGCATCAACTCGATCACGCCGTCATGGGAATGGCTGGCCACGCGTGCGCACTTGTCGAAATCGTGCCAGCGCAGGTAGTCCTGACGGATGTACTCGGCCATCTCCACCAGGCAGGTGGCCACGCCTTTGCGATTGACCAGGCGGGCGAGGTCTTGCACATCGATGAAGCGGGTCATGGTGTTCTCCCTGCAGCGACGCACCGGAATGTCGAGCAGGCATTCTGGGTGGGCTGTAGGTACATTTTCTGACAGGTACAGCTCAGATGCTGGTTGAAGAGGGGCGGCAGCGCAGCGGTTAAGGCTGAAGTTGAAGCGCTTGCAGCCGAATCGGCTGCGGGCGACACGCCCTGCAGGGGCCTGCCACCCGCTGTACGTCAGCCGGCCTGGAACAGAGCCTGGGTCAACTGCCGGTAGAGCTGGTCTCGCGCCTGCTGGCGGGTGCTGAGCAGCAGGCGGCCAGCCAGCGCGTAAAGCTCATCTTCGCCATTGTAGCGCCCCGACACCAGGTCGATGCGCTGCAAGGTGCCCTCCACCCGCCATGCCAGCCCCGGTACAGTGCGTGTTTCGTGTTCCAGCGCGATAATGAAGGCCAACGGAACAGCGGGTCCGCGGTAGGCCCCGGGCGCGGTGGTGGGTTCACTCAATTCGGTGTAGTACTCCGAAGCGGCCTCCCAGTCACGTGCGAGCGTTTCGAATGGCTCAGGCCGTAGCCGCCGAACCCAGGCGCGCCAGAAGCGTTGCTCGCTCGCCCAGCGTGCCAGGAAGGCAGCATCCGCATCGGCCTCAACTGCCTGGGCCAGGCGTTGCAGGGTGGCCTCGCTCAGTTGTGCCAGGTAGCCGAAGGCGATCTGCCCAGGTTGTTCGGGGAGGCCCAGGCGTTCGCGCAGGGCGATGCGTGCGACCAGGGCGATTTCAATTTCGTCGGGCGGGGTTTGCGGGTCGCTCAGGTGCGCATCGCTCAAGTCGTCTTCCGCCACCAGGGCCGGTGCGGCCTGGCGTTCGCTGTCGTTTTGCGCATCGCTCAAGGCCTGCCGGCGTGCCCGGCGAGCGTTGTACAGGGCGCCTATGCGTTCATCCAGGCGGCCCTGGCGGGCCAGGCCGGTGGCGACGGACACAGCGACCGCTTCGTTGGTGGCGCCGGGGTGCGCGGCAGCCACGCTACGCCATACCGACACCTGCGTTTCGACCCGCTGGAACAGCAGGCTGGCCTGGTCCACGCAGGCCTCGGCTGCGTCGTTGATCTCGGTGAGTACTTGCTCACGCAGCTCGGCGAGGCCCCAGCCCGCGTCACCGACGTCTTCGTGGGTGAGCGTGCGCAGTACATGCACGATGCGCTCACGCGTGCGCACCGGGTTAGCCAGGTACTCCGGCGTTTGCGCCATGCGTTCGGTCAGGCGGTACACGGGCGCCCACTCAGCGTCTTCGGCATTGGCCTCGCGGTGTGCCTCAAGCGCGGGGGGCAATTCGATCACCCAGGCTTCGCCCTCCAGGGCTTCCATGTCAGGGATGGCCGTCAGCCCTGCGCCGAACAGGCTGCGTTGGGCCTGCTCACTGAAAGGGTTGTCGTCAAAGTCGTAGTAGGTGCCTTCATCCCCGTTGCGTATCGCTTCAGCGAACGCCGTGTCGTGCAATTCGGGTGCATCGACCAACCGGTTGCCACTGAGGTCGAGCGAGCGCAGCACGAGTGGGCGTTGGTTCATCAAGCCTGGCAGGCCTTCGGGCCATTGGGTGATACCGACGCGGTCGAGGTCGAGGGTATGCAAGTGCTGCCAGCCGGTCACGTCGGGTGTCAATTGCAGTGGGTTATCCCCTAAGCGCAGCGAGTGCAGCTGGTTGAGGCGGCCCAGCGCCGCGCGGCTTTCTGCGGTGAGGGTGATCTCGCATGAGCCCAGGCTCAATTCGGTCAGCGCGGGCCAGCCTTGTAACGCTTCGAAGTGTTCGGTTTGCAGTGCGAGCCTGTTCAAGTCGGCCCTCAGCGCATACAGGTGCTGCAACTGGCCAAGCCGCTGCAGAGCGGCGACAGGTAGGCTCTCCAGGCCGCCAGAGAGGTTGAGCCGCTGGAGGCGGGGCAGGCGTGTCAGTAGATCGATAGTGTGTGCCTCCTGCAAAGCCACGACGTTGCACTGCAGGTCCAGGGTTTCCAGTTCGGTCATCTGGGCCAGGGCGCCAGGCAGTAAACGCAGCCTGTTGTTGGCCAGGTCCAGGTTACGCACGCCAGGGAAGGCCTGCAGGAAGCCATCGAGGTTGATCGCTTCGCCATGGGGTGAGTCGACGACCGTCAGCCACCGGACGTGTTCCAGGCGCGTGGGTAAGGTCGGCAAGGCGCCCAGGTCCTGGGCTTCCAGTACCAGGTCCAGCTGATCGGCCTCCACGCCTTCCCTGCGCCAAGCCTGGCGTATGCGCCGTGCGGCCTCCGTCCGCGCAGCGGTGCGTTGTTCGAGGGTATCCACCGCCAGGCCTTCTGTGTCATTTACCCAGCCATCCAGTGTGGTGTTCAGGCGCTGGTACGCTTCGCGCAACTGTTCGAGCAGCCGGGTAAAGGCGCCTGGGCTTTCACCGGCCTCCAGGCGCAAGCGCTGGCGCAGCCACTCGCGATCACCGGGGTGGCGGCTGGGGTACAGCGTGTCGAACAGCTCGTCGTCATTCAGCCAGCCCCGGCCACGGCCGCTGAGGGGGTAGCCGACACGGCCGCCCGACGCGAGCCGCGTGGGCCGCCGATACAGGGTGCGCACAGGCGCCATACCTAATTGCTCGGCGGCGTACGTGCGGTTGCCGGCGGCCTGTTCGAACAGGGCGTCACGCAAGGGCAGAGGGTCATGTATCTGCAAGCCCAAGGCGATGCGCTCGCTGTCAGGCAGGGCGTTGAGAATGGCCTGGTAGAGCGTCGTGTGGCCGGCCAGGGGTTGGCCGTGTTCGTCGTAGGGTTGGTAGCCCCGATCATCGCGCACCACGGTTTTGCCGGCTCGTCCCTGGGCGTCAGTGCCCTGCAGTCGTGGGCCTTGCAGGTTGCCCTCTCGCAATTCGAGGTGCACCTCGCCCGTCCAACCCGGTAGCCGTCGCAGAAAACCCACGGCCAGGGCATCACGGTCCTGCACCGGGCCGCTGTGCTGATAAAAGCGCAGCAGGGCGCGGTCGAGGCGTGCTTCGTGCTGGTAGGCGCGGGCTGTTTCGGCTACCGAGAGCGGCAATCGGCCCCTGCGTTGGCCAAGGGCCAGGTCCTTGGTACGAGTATTGGCAAGGATCTCGGCCTTGGCTCTGCGGCTAAGGGACGGGAAGTCCCGGCCAAGCAGCAGCGTGATGGCGTCGGTGCTGGCCGCTGTGGGGGTATCGGTGGCGCCCAGTGCTTGCAAACAGTCGAGCAGCAGGGCGGGGGTGGCTTCCTGATCGACCACCACGCGGCGCACGGCTGCTTCGCTGAAACCACTGCTGCGCAGGGCGCGCAGCAGGGTTTCATCACTCACCGCCGGGCCGCTGTTGGCGATGCGCCGCAGCAGTTTGGCTGCGTCCCACGCCAAGGGCTGTTCGTGCTCCAGCAACCACGGCACCTGGCCATTGCCGAGCAGGCGAGGGGCGCGTTGATGGCCTTTCGCGTGTGCCAGCTGCCAGCGACTGTCGGGGGCTTTTTCCAGCGGCATGGCCTTGCCCTCCAGGTTGATCCACGGTTGGCCCTGCCAGTGGTGCAAGCCATCCGCCCCAGGGGTGCCTGGCGGCCAGGGCGCCTCGCGGGTGAAGGGGCGCAGGTCGCCGTGCCACAGGCGCTGGCCTGTTCTGCCGGGGAGGCGTGTCCAGTTTTCAAGGGGGCCTGCCAGCTGGACCGCACTGTGCACGGCACCCAGTGCCGCAACCTGCAGCAGGCTGTTGAGCACACCGAACAGATGGCTGATGGCGGCCTCGGTTTCGCCTTCGTTCAACGCATGGACGCCTTCGAGGAACTCGCCCACGATTTGCGCCCCGCCGACCACCAGCATCACCTCGCCCAAGGCAGGCACGAAGAAGCTGGCCACATTCAGTACAGTCAGCCCCACACCCAGCCAACCGAGCAGCCGGGCAGTTTGCGCCGCCGCGTCGAACTGCGCCGTGGGCACGGCCAGTGTCACGGCATCTGCCAAGGTGGTTTGCACCTGGTTGCTGGCCCTGGCGGTGAAGCATTCGCCGGGCCACGGCGTGAAGTCCAGTGGCAGGCGGGCGTTCTTGTCCAGGGTTTCTTGCCACAGGTCGTGGGGCGAGGGGAACAGCCGGTTGATCCAGTTGAATGACTCACCTTTCTCCAGTGTAGGCGGAGTCGGGTGCAGCGCTGCGTAGGGGTAGCGCGGGTAGAGTGTGTGCCGCAAACGCGCAGCGAAGGCGGGTTGTTGCGCGTGGCTGACAAAGCGTTTGAAATACACACGAAAAGGCTCCTCCCATAGCCGCTTAGTGAGTGCTGTGCCGACGGCCTGCAAGGACGAGTACTGGTGCAGGGCGCCTTGGGTGTCCCCAGGCAGGTAAAGCAGGCACGGCTCGGTCTGCCCGTGTGGCTCGAGTCGCAGCAGCAGGGCGCCACTCAGCGGGAAACCGAGCAGGCTCAGGTAGCCACATTGCAGGCGTCTCGCCCCGCCGAGCGTCTGTACCTCGCGCGCGCCAGCAAGCGCGGCCTCGCCCAAGGCTTCGCCGCGGCTGTCGATGTGCCCTTGCAGCCGCGCTGATAACAATTCGGCCGAAAAGGCGGCGCGGTCCTGCTCGCGCAGCAACGCGCGAAAATCAGCGCTGTCGACGTGCTCGCGCAGGTGGTCCAGGTAGCGCTGGCCGAGGTCGAGGCGCCGTACACCTTTCACGAATCGCACGCTGTCGAGCTGTTCCAGTTCAGGCGCATCCTGGTTGGCATAGAGGCGTACCGGCGTGTCCGCTTGCAGATTCTGCAGGGCAGCTTCCAGCCAGGACCGACTGCGCAGGTGGCCCGTGGTGCGCTCGGTCAACACGGTGGTATCGAGTGGAGGCAGCGACACGCCGGGGTACCAGTGTGCGAGCGCGTCCTTCAACAACGGTTGGCAGAACGCCTCTACCGATTGCAGCGGGGCAAGGGTCTTCTGCAGTGCACGTGTGGCGCGGTGGCTGTGTAGCAGGTGGGTTTTCAGGGCCTCGCGCTGATGCGGGGAAGTCTGGCGAAGCCAGCCGGGCAGGCGCTGTTGAATCAGGCCTACGTGATGGGGGTGCAAGTGGCTCATGGGCTGCTCCTGACAGGTTGGAGCAGCGAGGGTAATGACCCGCATCAGCCCGGCTTCAGTATGCTGATAGCACCTTCAGCGGCCACCCTGCAGGTGGGCGGGTTCGAGCCCCTGTTCACGCAAGCGTTTGTACAGGGTGGTGCGGCTGATGCCGAGCAGGCGTGCCAGCGATGAGATGTTGCCGCCGCAGCTGTGCAGCAGGTTGGCCAGGTCCGAGGCAGGGGCGGGTGGCGAGCATGCGCGAGGTGTGCCGGCCTGGGCAAGGAAACACGCTGAAAAGTGTTCGGTGCCGATGGGCTGGCTGCCAGCGAGGGCCAGCGCCACCTGCACTACGCTGTTGAGCTGGCGCAGGTTACCTGGCCAGGGGTGGTGCAACAGCAGGTCGAGTATGTGCGGGGGCAGTTGCCGGGGTTGCCCGGGAGCGAGATGCCGGGCGTGCACCTGCTCGATCAGCGCGCGCCGATCACTGCGCTCGCGCAAGGCGGGCAACACCAGGGTCAGCCCGGCCACGCGGTAGTAGAGGTCTTCGCGAAATTGCCCGTTGCGCACGGCCTCGGCCAGGTCGCGGTTGCTGGCCGAAACCACGCGGATGTCCACGGTCACCGGCTCGCCGCTGCCCAATGGCTGGATGCTGCGCGATTGCAACACGCGCAGCAGCCGGGCTTGGGTCGGCAGCGGCATGTCGCCGATTTCGTCGAGAAACAAGATGCCGTGGTCGGCCTTGCGGATCAGCCCGGGGTTGCCCTTGTGGTGGGCGCCGGTAAAGGCCCCTTTGTCATAGCCGAACAGCTCCGACTCGACCAGCTCAGCGGGGATCGCCGCGCAGTTGACTGCAATCAGCGGCTGCCCGGCGCGGCGGCTGGCGCGGTGCAGGGCCTCGACGAAGACTTCCTTGCCAACCCCGGTTTCGCCTTGGATCAACACCGGGATGTCTTTTTCCAGTAACAGGCTGGCCTGGGCCAAGGCGTTGTCCAGGCGTGGGTCGACAGGGCCAGGGGCCGGGCGCTTGGGGCCGTGGCGCGGCGCTTGCCACTGGCAGTGGAAGCGGTGGCGCCCGGCGGCCTGCAAGGCGAAGGGCTGTTGCGGCGGCTGGGCTAGCAACTGCTGCAACGGGACTTGGAACAGTTGCTCGAGGTTTTGCCGCAGCGGGTTGTCGCCGAGCAGGCTGTCGGCCCGGTGATTGGCCGCAATGACCTGGCCGCGCTCATCGAACACCAGCAAGCCCGCCCAGGGGCTGTCGAGGTTGTCGGAGGCGCTGTTGAACAGCAGTTGGGCGTGGTGGTCGGCGTGCTGCGCCAGTATCAAGCGGTTCTCCAGGCTCTGGCCCATCATCCGTACCAGGCCGAGCGTCTGGCTGGCGGGCAAGTACCCGTCGCTGGCCACATCGAGCGCGCCGACCAGTTGCCGCTCGCCATCGAACACCGGCGCTGCGGCGCTGCACAGGTAGCGGTTCTGGCGCAGGAAGTGCTCTTCCTGGCCCACATGAATCGCCTCGGCGCAGACCAGCGCCGTGCCGAGTGCGTTGGTGCCGACGCCGCGCTCGTGCCAGTGTGCGCCGGCACTGAAACCGTGGCGCTGGCGCGGGTCGACGAAGCGCCGCGAACCCCAGCTGTCGAGCAGGCAGCCACCGGCGTCGGCCAGCATCACCAGGTAGCTGGCGTTGCCTAGCAGGTGTGCGTATTGCGGCAGCACCTCATCGCGTGTCAGGCGCAGCAGGGCCTGGCGGCGTTCCAACAGGGCGCTCAGTTCGGCCGGCGGCAGGCAATCGAAATCGGGTGGGTTTTGCGGTTGCAGGCCGTGGTCGCGACAACGCGCCCAGGATGCCTGGATCAGTTGGGCATGCGGCGAAGCGGATGCGGCCATGGGCCTGTCCTGTGTGATTGTTGTTATCAGCCGACCGCTGTTCAGTGTTGTCCACCGTTGTTCATTGTCAAACCTGCGCGAGTTCAGTTGTGCAGCGACTGTGTTCAGCTGTGAACAGGCCGTGGCTGACCTTGGGCGGTGAGGGCGCGCGGCAGAGCGTTCAGGCGGGGCTGGCACGAAACTCGCTCTGCCCAGCGGACAACAATCCTAAAAAGGCCACGCCATGTCCTTGGTGCTGCAGCAGGTCAGCCGCAGTGTCGATAACCAGGCCTGCATCGTCGATGCGTCCCTGCGTTTCGAGCCGGGTTCGTTCAACGTTTTGCTCGGCCGCACCCTGGCCGGCAAGACCAGCCTGATGCGCCTGATGGCCGGGCTCGATCGCCCGGACCTGGGCCGTGTGCTGCTGGACGGCAACGATGTCACCGGGGTGCCGGTGCGCCTGCGTAACGTATCGATGGTGTATCAGCAGTTCATCAACTACCCGACCTTGAGCGTGTACGAAAACATCGCCTCGCCCCTGCGCCAGGCGCGCCTGGCCGAATCGGAAATTCGCCGGCGGGTGCAGGAAACCGCCGAGATGCTGCGCATCGAAGCCTACCTGCAGCGGTTGCCGCTGGAGCTGTCCGGCGGCCAGCAGCAACGCACGGCGATGGCCCGGGCGCTGGTCAAGGACGCCTCGCTGATCCTCTTCGACGAGCCCTTGGTCAACCTCGATTACAAACTGCGTGAAGGCCTGCGCCAGGAACTGCGGGCGTTGTTTGCGGCGCGTAATTGCATTGCCGTGTACGCCACCACCGAACCCAACGAAGCGCTGGCGCTGGGCGGCACCACGACGATCCTGCATGAGGGGCGCATCGTGCAGAGCGGCCCGACCGCTGCGGTCTATCAGCAGCCCAGCAGCGTGCTGGCCGCCGAGCTGTTTTCCGAGCCGCCGATCAACCTGGTGCCTGGGCGCATCGCCGGCAACGAGGTGAGCCTGGCGCAGGCGGTGCACTTTGCCCGCAATGCCGACCTGCAGCGCCTGGGCGATGGTGACTACCGCTTTGGCGTGCGCCCCAGCCACATCACCCTGGTGCCGGCCCATGACGATGACCTGGAGCTGGCGGTGCTGGTGGAGCTGGCCGAGATCAGTGGCTCGGAAACGTTCCTCCACGTGCGCAATGAATACTGGCGGATGACCCTGCACCTGCCGGGTGTGCACGAGTACCAGGTGGACACCCCGATCCGCGTGTTCATCCCCACGCACAAGCTGTTTGTCTTCGACGCTGCCGGGGCCTTGGTGCAGGCTCCAGGCGTGCGTCAGGCGAGGAGTCGCTGATGGCCGAGATCCGCCTGCGCCAGCTGGCGCACAGTTACAGCCGTCAACCGACCTCGGAGGCGGACTACGCCCTACATGCGCTGGAGCATGTGTGGGAGCAAGGCGGCGCCTATGCCTTACTCGGGCCTTCGGGGTGCGGTAAGTCGACCTTGCTCAACATCATTTCGGGGCTGCTTATTCCCTCCCATGGCGACGTGCTGTTCGACGGCAAGCCCGTGAACGCGCTGTCGCCGCAGGCGCGCAACATCGCCCAGGTGTTTCAGTTTCCGGTGGTGTACGACACCATGACGGTGTTCGACAACCTGGCCTTCCCCCTGCGAAACCAGGGCGTGGACGAGGGCAGGGTGCGTGCCCGGGTCGAAGAGATCGCCGAGGTGCTCGACCTGTCCGCTGTGTTGAAAAAGAAGGCGCGCAACCTCAGCGCCGACGAGAAGCAGAAGGTTTCGATGGGCCGTGGCCTGGTGCGCGATGACGTGTCGGCGATCCTCTTCGACGAGCCATTGACGGTGATCGACCCGCACCTGAAGTGGAAGCTGCGGCGCAAGCTCAAGCAGATCCATGAGCAGTTCAACATCACCATGATCTACGTCACCCACGACCAGTTGGAGGCTTCGACCTTCGCTGACAAGATCGCGGTGATGCACGGCGGGCGCATCGTCCAGTTCGGCACCCCGCGCGAGTTGTTCGAGCGCCCGCGGCACACCTTTGTCGGCTACTTCATTGGCAGCCCCGGCATGAACTTCATCGACGTGCGTGCCGAAGCCGATGGCGTCAGCTTTGATGGCTGGCACCTGACGCTGCCCGAGGGCCTGCGCCAACGCTTGGCGGCAACCGCCGGCGGGCGCCTGCAAGTGGGCATCCGGCCGGAGTTCGTGCAGCTTTGGGACAGTCCGCTCGACAACGCGTTTACCGTGCAGGTGCTGGATATCGAAGACCTGGGCACCTACCGCATCGTCACCTTCCAGCTCGGCAGCGCCACGCTCAAGGCGCGCCTGGGCGAGGATCGCCCGCTGCCGGCGGGGCAGGCCTGGGTCACCCTGCCGAGCCAGTGGCTGATGCTGTATGTCGACGATGTACTGCTGGAGGTCGGGCCATGAACAAGGTGCGCAACAACAAGGCGTGGTGGCTGGTGCTGCCGGTGTTCGTGCTGGTGGCGTTCAGCGCCGTGGTGCCGATGATGACCGTGGTCAACTATTCGGTGCAGGACATCTTCGACCAGTCCAACCGCTATTTCGTCGGCACCGACTGGTACCGCCAGGTGTTGCGCGACCCGGCCTTGCACGATGCCTTGCTGCGCCAGTTCATCTATTCCGGTTGCGTGCTGCTGATCGAAATCCCGTTGGGCATCGCCATCGCCTTGACGATGCCGACCAAGGGGCGCATGGCCTCGGTCTGCCTGATCGTGATGGCTATTCCGCTGCTCATTCCCTGGAACGTGGTCGGCACCATCTGGCAGATCTTCGGCCGCGCCGACATCGGCCTGCTCGGTGCCACGCTGGCCAAGCTTGGGGTCAACTACAACTATGCCGGCGACCCGTTCGATGCTTGGCTCACGGTGCTGGTGATGGACGTCTGGCACTGGACGTCGCTGGTGGCGCTGCTGTGTTATTCGGGCCTGCGCGCCATCCCGGATGTCTATTACCAGGCCGCCCGCATCGACCGGGCTTCGGCCTGGGCAGTGTTCCGCCATATCCAGCTGCCAAAGCTGAAGAACGTGCTGCTGATTGCGGTGATGCTGCGTTTCATGGACAGCTTCATGATCTACACCGAGCCGTTCGTGCTGACCGGTGGCGGGCCTGGCAACGCCACCACCTTCCTCAGCCAGACCCTCACGCGCATGGCGGTAGGGCAGTTCGACCTGGGGCCGGCCGCGGCGTTTTCGCTGGTGTACTTCCTGATCATCCTGCTGGTGTCGTGGCTGTTCTATACCGCCATGACGCACGCCGACAAGGACTAGGCCATGAGCGCGCGCAAAGCAGTGCCACTGTTGCTGTACTTCTTCTTCCTGCTGGTGCCGATCTACTGGCTGCTGAACATGTCGTTCAAGAGCAACACCGAAATCCTTGGCGGCCTGACCCTGTGGCCGCAGGCATTCACGCTGGACAACTACCGGGTGATCTTTACCGATGCGAGCTGGTACAGCGGCTATATCAACTCGCTGTATTACGTGTGCCTGAACACAGTCATTTCGCTGGCGGTGGCGTTGCCGGCGGCCTATGCCTTCTCGCGCTATCGCTTCCTCGGCGACCGTCATCTGTTTTTCTGGTTGTTGACCAACCGCATGGCGCCGCCGGCGGTGTTCCTGCTGCCGTTTTTCCAGCTGTATTCCTCGATTGGCCTGTTCGACACGCACATTGCCGTGGCGTTGGCCCATTGTTTGTTCAACGTGCCGCTGGCGGTGTGGATTCTTGAAGGCTTCATGTCGGGGGTGCCGAAAGAGATCGACGAAACGGCCTACATCGACGGGTACAGCTTCCCGCGTTTCTTCGTGAAGATCTTCATCCCGCTGATCGGCTCCGGCATCGGTGTGACCGCGTTTTTCTGCTTCATGTTTTCCTGGGTCGAACTGCTGCTGGCGCGCACCCTGACTTCGGTGAACGCCAAACCTATCGCAGCGGTGATGACCCGAACCGTGTCCGCTTCGGGGATCGACTGGGGCGTGCTGGCGGCGGCCGGGGTGTTGACCATCCTGCCCGGCATGTTGGTGATCTGGTTTGTCCGCAACCATGTCGCCAAGGGCTTTGCCCTCGGCCGAGTGTGAGGAGGGGAGCACATGGAATGGATGGCCTGGACCTTGCCCACGGCGCTGTTCTTCGCGGCCATCGGCGTGCTGCTGTTGTGCATGACCCTGCTTGAACTGCGCCGCCCCTGCGTGGAGCGTCGCGGCTTCCTGCCGATCGTCACCAGCCGTGGCGACCGGTTGTTCATCGGCCTGCTGGTCAGCGCCTACCTGCACTTGCTGGTAGTCGGGGTCAGCGACTGGCCTTTGTGGGTGGCCTCGCTGCTGTCGCTGGGCTGGCTCGTGGTGGTGTTGCGCTGGGGCTGAGCGACGGCTCCGGGAATAACTCAATCGGGAGATCACAATGTTCCACAACAATCATAAACGGCGACATTTGACCCTGGCCGCGTTGCTGGTGCTGGCCAGCGTGCACGGGATGGCGTGGGCCGACCAGTACGAAGACGCGGCGAACAAGTGGATCGGCAGTGAGTTCAAACCGTCGACCCTGACCCCTGAACAGCAGTTGGCCGAACTCAAGTGGTTCATCAAGGCCGCCGAACCGTTTCGTGGGATGAAGATCAACGTAGTGTCGGAAACCATCACCACCCATGAATACGAGTCCAAGGTGCTGGCCAAGGCATTCAGCGAGATCACTGGCATCCAGCTGACCCACGACCTGCTGCAGGAAGGCGACGTGGTAGAGAAGCTGCAGACGCAGATGCAGTCGGACAAGAACATCTATGATGGCTGGGTCAACGATTCGGACCTGATCGGCACGCACTTTCGTTATGGCAAGGTCGAGTCGATCACCGACCTGATGGCCAACGAGGGCAAGGCCTACACCTCGCCGACGCTGGACTTGAAAGACTTCATCGGCATTTCCTTCACCACCGCGCCGGATGGCAAGGTCTACCAACTGCCTGACCAGCAGTTCGCCAACCTTTACTGGTTCCGTGCCGACTGGTTCGAGCGGCCTGAGCTGAAAGCCAAGTTCAAGGAAAAGTACGGCTATGAACTGGGCGTGCCGGTGAACTGGTCGGCCTACGAGGACATCGCCCAATTCTTCACCGAAGACGTCAAGGAAATCGACGGCAAGCGCGTGTACGGCCACATGGACTACGGCAAGAAAGACCCCTCGCTGGGGTGGCGCTTCACCGATGCCTGGTTCTCGATGGCCGGTGGTGGCGACAAAGGCCTGCCCAATGGATTGCCAGTGGACGAGTGGGGAATTCGCGTCGAGGACTGCCACCCGGTGGGCTCGAGCGTTACCCGAGGCGGTGACACCAACGGCCCAGCGGCGGTCTATGCAACGCAGAAGTACGTGGACTGGATGCGTGCCTACGCGCCCAAGGAAGCCCAGGGCATGACCTTCTCTGAGGCGGGCCCGGTGCCGGCCCAAGGTAACATTGCCCAGCAGATTTTCTGGTACACGGCTTTTACCGCCGACATGACAAAACCCGGCTTGCCGGTGGTCAATGCCGACGGCACGCCGAAGTGGCGCATGGCGCCGTCGCCCAAGGGGCCGTATTGGGAGGAGGGGATGAAACTGGGCTATCAGGACACCGGGTCGTGGACCTTCTTCAAATCCACCCCAGAGAAGCAACGCCTGGCCGCCTGGTTGTATGCGCAGTTCGTCACCTCCAAGACCGTGTCGCTCAAAAAGACCATCGTCGGCCTGACGCCGATTCGTGAGTCGGACATCAACTCCCAGGCCATGACGGACCTGGCGCCCAAACTGGGTGGGTTGGTGGAGTTCTACCGCAGCCCGGCGCGGGTGCAATGGACGCCCACTGGCACCAACGTGCCTGACTACCCGCGGCTGGCGCAGTTGTGGTGGAGCCATATCGCCGAAGTGGCCAGTGGCGAAAAGACCCCGCAGGAGGCGCTGGATGGCCTGGCCCGCGATCAGGACCGCATGATGGAACGGCTGCAGCGTTCCAACGCCCAGGCGACCTGTGCACCGAAGCTTAATCCGGAAAAGGATGCCCAGTATTGGTATGACCAGCCGGGTGCGCCGAAGCCGAAGCTGGCTAACGAGAAGCCCAAGGGCGAGACGGTGAGCTACACCGAGTTGCTGAAGTCGTGGGAGGCAGCGCGCAAGTGATCGGCTGATGACCGCGTTGGCCTCTTCGCGAGGCAAGCCCGCTCCCACAGGTTCATCGCTGTCTTGAAGACAGGTGCCGAACTTGTGGGAGCGGGCTTGCCCCGCGAAGAGGCCGGTGCAGCAAGCCGAAAACCTTCAGGCAAAAAAAACGGCACCTGCAGCAGGTGCCGTTTTCATGTCACGCCTTGTTACTTATGCAGCTCTTCCGCCGCATACAGCGTGTTTTCCAGCAAGCACGCCCGGGTCATCGGCCCGACACCACCCGGCACCGGGGTGATCCAGCCCGCGCGCGGCAGGGCGGTCTCGTAGACCACATCGCCGACCAGCTTGCCGTCTTCCTGGCGGTTGATGCCCACGTCGATGACGATGGCGCCTTCCTTGACCCACTCACCCTTGACCAGCCCCGGCTTGCCGGCGGCCACGACCACCAGGTCGGCACGGCCGACGTGGCCGGCCAGGTCCTTGGTGAAGCGGTGGCAGACAGTGACGGTGCAGCCTGCCAGAAGCAGTTCCATGGCCATGGGGCGGCCCACGATGTTGGACGCGCCGACGATCACCGCGTTCATGCCGTAGAGGTCCTGACCGGTGCTTTCGAGCAGGGTCATGATGCCTTTGGGCGTGCACGGGCGCAGCAGCGGGATGCGCTGGGCCAAGCGACCGATGTTGTAAGGGTGGAAGCCATCGACATCCTTGTCCGGACGAATACGCTCGAGCAGCAGCGAGGCGTCCAGGTGCGCGGGCAGCGGTAGCTGCAGCAGGATACCGTCGACAGCCGGGTCATCGTTGAGGCGGTCGATCAGGTCGGTCAGGGTTTGCTGCGTGGTTTCGCTGGGCAGGTCGAACGCCTGGGAAATGAAGCCGACCTCTTCACAGTCCTTGCGCTTGTGCGAGACATAGACTTGGGAGGCGGGGTCGGTGCCGACCAGGATCACAGCCAGGCCTGGGGTGCGCAGGCCTTGCTGGCGACGCTCCACGACACGTTGAGCGATCTGCTGGCGCAGGCTGGCGGCGATCGCCTTGCCATCGATTAGGTGTGCAGTCATAGACGCGTGATTAACCATCGAGAAGGAAACAATAAAGAGGGCACATTCTCGCACGACACGGCCCGAGGGCAAAGGCGGGTGGTCGGGCAAATCCCCTAACCCCTTAAATAATTTAAATTTTTTTGAGAAAGATGTTGACGACCCTGCGCCTCGACTATAACATTCGCCGCACTTGTCGGGCACTGCCTAGCACTGGTTGGCAAAGTCGGGCAGAATGAATGGTTTAGCGGTTCTCTGCTAAAGCATCGTTCGGTTAGGCTGATCGCTTATGCGCCCGTAGCTCAGCTGGATAGAGCATCCGCCTTCTAAGCGGATGGTCGCAGGTTCGAGTCCTGCCGGGTGCGCCATCAGGCAGCTTAGGCAAGCAAGTAGATGTACCGCAATATGGTGGGCGTAG
>NZ_BNTL01000004.1:45510-185846 GCF_022179005.1 Pseudomonas sp. PAGU 2196
CCATCGTCCACCCCATATTTTACAGAGGCGCCTTGATAGTATCTGGCGCCTTTGTTTTAAGCGTTACGCGGACGTGGTGAAATTGGTAGACACACTGGATTTAGGTTCCAGCGGCGCAAGCTGTAAGAGTTCGAGTCTCTTCGTCCGCACCATGCTTCTGTAAGGTTGTACCGCAACACCGCAATATGGTGGGCGTAGCTCAGTTGGTAGAGCGCCGGATTGTGATTCCGGTTGTCGTGGGTTCGATTCCCATCGTCCACCCCATATTTTTCGAAGGCGCCTTGATCGAAGATCGGGCGCCTTTGTTTTTTTGTGTTGCGAAAAAGCCGCTGATTGCGGCTTTTTTTGTGCGTTTTTTTGGTGGGGTGTTCAATTAGAACCTTGTAGGGCTTTTGAGATAGAGCGCCGCGCGGGCGGCGCTCGACCTCAAAGGCGCTGCAAGGCTCAAATCGAACACTTCACAATCCACCCCTTGCAATCCTCTGGTGACACCCCAATAAAAGCTGATAGATTTCAGCCGGTTGAAACACCGGCCCCGCGGTCGGCAGAGGATAACCCCATGATTGCAAAAGAAGCCCGTCAGGCCCTGGCGCTGCAGCGCTTCGCCGAAGCCAATCCGCAACTGCTCGAAGAAATCCGCGAGTTGGATGCGCGTGAGCAAGCTCAGCAGATCGAGTGGGCGTTCGAAGATGCGGCGCAGGAGCAGGGCGTCGAGCCTTGGGAGCTGGCGCTGCAACTGATCGCCGAAAGCCCCGAGCAACTGCAGGCCATGCGCCTGGAGACCCATCGCGAGGTCGCTGAGGCGCTGGGCATGGCGTGGGAAGAGTACTGCCAGTTCAACGAGATCGACCCTCAATAAAGGAAGCGATTTTGTCGGCAGCAGTTGTTTGACAAGTTATTACGGCTGCGCGTCGCCAAAGGCGTTGCGCAGCCTCAATTGAAAGGGGCTCGGCGGTAAGCCGTGCGGGCCTTGCAAGTTAATCGACCGGCGTGGTTTCCCGTCGTCCCGAGTGGGGTGACTTCTGCTGCGCGACTCACTAGAATGCTTGCCCTTGATTCTGGAGTCGGGCTAACGCCGGCTAACGTCTGTGCAACGAGGAATATCCATGCAAGTTTCTGTTGAAAACACTTCCGCTCTCGAGCGCCGCATGACCATCGCCGTCCCGGCCGAGCGCGTCGAGACCGAAGTCAACAAGCGTCTGCAACAGACTGCCCGTCGTGCCAAGGTTGCAGGCTTCCGTCCTGGCAAGGTACCGATGAGCGTGATTCGTCAGCGTTTCGAAGCTGACGCCCGTCAGGAAGTGTTCGGTGATCTGGTCCAGTCTTCGTTCTACGAAGCCGTGGTCGAGCAGAAGCTGAACCCGGCCGGCGCTCCAGCCGTCGAGCCGAAGTCCTTCGAAAAGGGCAAGGACCTGGAATTCGTCGCAATCTTCGAAGTGTTCCCAGAGTTCACCGTTGCTGGCCTGGAGTCGATCAACGTCGAGCGCCTGAGCGCCGAAGTGGCTGATGCCGACCTGGACAACATGCTGGAAGTCCTGCGCAAGCAGAACACCCGCTTCGAAGAAGTTGATCGCGCCGCGCAGAACGACGACCAGGTCAACATCGACTTCGTCGGCAAGGTCGACGGTGAAGTGTTCGCTGGCGGTTCGGCCAAGGGCACCCAACTGGTTCTGGGCTCCGGCCGCATGATCCCAGGCTTCGAAGAAGGCCTGGTTGGCGCCAAGGCTGGCGAAGAGCGCGTTGTAAACGTGACCTTCCCAGAGGACTATCAGAACCTGGACCTGGCCGGCAAGGCCGCTGAGTTCACCATCACCGTCAACAGCGTTTCCGCCCCTGCGCTGCCTGAGCTGAACGAAGCCTTCTTCGCTCAGTTCGGCATCAAGGAGTCGACCCTGGAAGGCTTCCGCGCCGAAGTTCGCAAGAACATGGAGCGTGAACTGCGTCAGGCAATCAAGGCCAAGGTCAAGAACCAGGTCATGGACGGTCTGCTGGCTGCCAACCCGATCGAAGTGCCAAAAGCCCTGCTGGAAAACGAAGTCAACCGTCTTCGCGTGCAGGCTGTTCAGCAGTTCGGTGGCAACATCAAGCCTGAGCAACTGCCGGCTGAGCTGTTCGAAGAGCAAGCCAAGCGCCGTGTGGTCCTGGGCCTGATCGTCGCTGAAGTGGTCAAGCAGTTCGAACTGAAGCCAGACGAAGGCAAGGTTCGCGAAATGATCGAAGAAATGGCTTCGGCTTACCAAGAGCCTGAGCAGGTCATCTCCTGGTACTACAAGAACGACCAGCAACTGAACGAAGTCCGTTCGGTTGTGCTGGAAGAACAAGTTGTAGATACTGTTCTGCAGAAAGCGACTGTGACCGACAAATCGGTCTCGTACGAAGAAGCCGTAAAACCAGCCCAGGCACCTGCCGAAGCCGAGTAATACGCTACTCTCGTAGGAAACCCCCACAAGCCAGCCTTCGCGCTGGCTTGTGCGTATTCAAGCCATGACTATTTGGGAGTGAGCGCAGGACATGTCCCGCAATTCTTATATTCAGCAGAGCTCTGACATCCAGGCCGCAGGCGGCCTGGTCCCGATGGTTATCGAGCAGTCCGCCCGTGGCGAACGCGCTTACGACATCTACTCGCGCCTGTTGAAGGAGCGTGTGATTTTCCTGGTTGGCCCGGTAGAGGATTACATGGCCAACCTCGTCGTTGCGCAGATGCTGTTCCTCGAAGCGGAAAACCCGGACAAGGATATCCATCTGTACATCAACTCGCCGGGTGGCTCGGTCACCGCTGGCATGTCGATCTACGACACCATGCAGTTCATCAAGCCGGACGTTTCGACCATCTGCATCGGCCAGGCCTGCAGCATGGGCGCGTTCCTGCTGACTGCCGGTGCCAAAGGCAAGCGTCACTGCCTGCCGAACTCGCGCGTGATGATTCACCAGCCGCTGGGCGGCTTCCAGGGCCAGGCTACCGATATCGAGATCCATGCCCAGGAAATCCTCAATATCAAGGCGCGTCTGAACGAGCTGCTGGCCTACCACACTGGCCAGGATCTGGAGACCATCAAGCGCGACACCGAGCGTGACAACTTCATGAGCGCCTCGCGCGCGGCCGAGTACGGCCTGATCGACTCGGTATACGACAAGCGGCAACTGGCCTCCTGATCCCAGGGGCCAGAGCAGGTGGGTGCCGAAAGCGCCTACCTGCGGACTTGAAAAAGCCCGCAATTGCCTTCATCTTGTGTTGCAAGCCTACCGGATTGGATCGATCGAATGACTGACACCCGTAACGGCGAGGACAGCGGCAAATTGCTCTATTGCTCCTTCTGCGGCAAAAGCCAGCACGAAGTGCGCAAATTGATTGCCGGGCCCTCGGTATTTATCTGCGACGAGTGCGTCGACCTGTGCAACGACATCATCCGTGAGGAGGTGCAGGAAGCCCAGGCCGAGAGCAGCGCGCACAAATTGCCTTCGCCGAAAGAAATCAGCGGCATCCTGGACCAGTACGTGATTGGTCAGGAGCGCGCTAAAAAGGTGCTGGCCGTAGCGGTATACAACCACTACAAGCGCCTTAACCAGCGTGACAAGAAGGGCGACGAAGTCGAACTCGGCAAGAGTAACATCCTGCTCATCGGGCCTACTGGCTCGGGCAAGACCCTGCTCGCCGAAACCCTTGCACGCCTGTTGAACGTACCGTTCACCATTGCTGATGCCACCACCCTGACCGAAGCCGGTTATGTGGGTGAGGACGTCGAGAACATCATTCAGAAACTGCTGCAGAAGTGCGACTACGACGTGGAAAAGGCCCAGATGGGCATTGTCTACATCGACGAAATCGACAAGATTTCGCGCAAGTCGGACAACCCGTCCATCACCCGTGACGTCTCGGGCGAAGGCGTGCAGCAGGCGCTGTTGAAGCTGATCGAAGGCACCGTTGCTTCGGTTCCACCGCAAGGTGGGCGCAAGCACCCGCAACAGGAATTCCTGCAGGTTGATACCCGCAACATCCTGTTCATTTGCGGTGGCGCGTTCTCTGGCCTGGAAAAGGTCATCCAGAACCGCTCCACCAAGGGTGGCATCGGCTTCAGTGCAGAAGTACGTAGCAAGGAAGAAGGCAAGAAAGTTGGCGAGTCCTTGCGTGAAGTCGAGCCGGACGATCTGGTCAAGTTTGGCCTGATCCCAGAGTTCGTCGGCCGTTTGCCAGTGCTGGCGACGCTCGATGAGCTGGACGAGGCTGCGTTGATGCAGATCCTCACCGAGCCGAAAAACGCACTGACCAAGCAGTATGCCAAGCTGTTCGAGATGGAAAGCGTCGACCTCGAGTTCCGCAGCGATGCGCTCAAGGCCGTTGCTCGCAAGGCTCTGGAGCGCAAGACTGGCGCCCGTGGCCTGCGTTCCATCCTCGAAGGCGTGCTGCTCGACACCATGTACGAGATTCCTTCGCAGAAGGATGTCAGCAAGGTGGTGATCGATGAGAGCGTCATCGAAGGGACTTCGCAGCCGCTGATGATCTACGAGAACAGCGAGCCGCAAGCCAAGGCCGCACCCGACGCCTGATTCAGGTGATGCTTGGGTGATGGTTGCAAGCAAGAAAGGGGCCTACGGGCCCCTTTCTGCTTTTCCTGCGCAAGCGCTTGTAATTTCCCAAGCGTGCCCCCACATTAGGTCCAAGCATCATTTCCACCGGTTTCCGGCCATCAAGGCCGCTGTTAGAGGCGAAATCATGAAGACCACCCTCGACTTGCCTCTTTTGCCATTGCGCGATGTCGTTGTTTACCCGCACATGGTCATCCCGCTGTTTGTGGGGCGCGAAAAATCCATTGAAGCCCTAGAGGCCGCGATGACGGGCGAGAAGCAGATTCTGCTGCTGGCCCAGAAGAACCCCGCCGATGACGATCCAGGCGAAGATGCCTTGTACCGCGTCGGCACCGTTGCCACCGTACTGCAATTGCTGAAGCTGCCTGATGGCACCGTCAAGGTGCTGGTAGAGGGCGAGCAGCGTGGCGCGGTAGAGCGCTTCACGGAAGTGGAAGGGCACATCCGTGCCGAAGTCTCCCTGATCGACGAAGTCGACGCCGCCGAGCGCGAGTCGGAGGTCTTCGTGCGCACGTTGCTGTCGCAGTTCGAACAGTACGTGCAGCTGGGCAAAAAAGTCCCTGCCGAAGTACTGTCCTCGTTGAACAGCATCGAAGAGCCTGGGCGCCTGGTCGATACCATGGCCGCTCACATGGCGCTGAAAATCGAGCAGAAGCAGGAAATTCTCGAGATTGTCGACCTGGCGACCCGCGTCGAGCACGTGTTGGCGTTGCTGGATGCCGAGATCGACCTGTTGCAGGTCGAGAAGCGCATCCGTGGTCGGGTCAAGAAGCAGATGGAGCGCAGCCAGCGCGAGTACTACCTGAATGAGCAGATGAAGGCTATTCAGAAAGAGCTCGGCGATGGCGACGAAGGCCACAACGAAGTCGAAGAGCTGAAAAAGCGCATCGAAGCCGCTGGCCTGCCCAAAGATGCCCTGACCAAGGCCCAGGCCGAGCTGAACAAGCTCAAGCAGATGTCGCCGATGTCGGCCGAGGCTACGGTGGTTCGCTCCTACCTCGACTGGCTCGTGCAGGTGCCGTGGAAGGCCCAGAGCAAGGTGCGCCTGGACCTGACCAAGGCCGAGGAAATCCTCGATGCCGACCACTATGGCCTGGAAGAGGTCAAGGAACGCATTCTCGAATACCTTGCCGTGCAAAAGCGCGTCAAGAAAATCCGTGGCCCGGTGTTGTGCCTGGTCGGCCCGCCTGGCGTCGGTAAAACCTCGCTGGCCGAGTCGATTGCCGCTGCCACCAACCGCAAGTTCGTGCGCATGGCCCTCGGCGGTGTGCGTGACGAGGCCGAGATCCGTGGCCACCGTCGCACCTATATTGGCTCCATGCCAGGTCGTCTGATCCAGAAGATGACCAAGGTCGGCGTGCGTAACCCGCTGTTCCTGCTCGACGAAATCGACAAGATGGGCAGTGACATGCGTGGCGACCCTGCCTCGGCACTGCTCGAAGTGCTCGACCCTGAGCAGAACCACAACTTCAACGACCACTACCTGGAAGTCGACTACGACCTCTCGGACGTGATGTTCCTGTGCACCTCCAACTCGATGAACATCCCGCCAGCGCTGCTGGACCGGATGGAGGTCATCCGTCTGCCGGGCTACACCGAAGACGAGAAGATCAACATCGCAGTCAAGTACCTGGTGCCCAAGCAGGTCAAAGCCAACGGCTTGAAGAAGGAAGAGCTCGAGGTCGATATCTCGGCGATCCGCGACATTATTCGCTACTACACCCGCGAAGCCGGTGTGCGGGGTCTGGAGCGGCAAATTGCCAAGGTCTGCCGCAAGGTGGTCAAGGAACATACCGGCCAGAAGCAGGTCAAGGTCAAGGTGTCCAGCGAGCAGCTCGAGCACCTGCTGGGCGTGCGCAAGTTCCGCTACGGCCTCGCCGAGCAGCAGGACCAGATCGGCCAGGTAACCGGCCTGGCATGGACCCAAGTGGGCGGCGAGTTGCTGACCATCGAGGCCGTGGTCATCCCTGGCAAGGGCCAGCTGATCAAGACCGGTTCCCTGGGCGATGTCATGGTCGAGTCGATCACTGCCGCGCAGACCGTGGTACGCAGCCGCGCCCGCAGCCTGGGCATCGCAGCCGACTTCCACGAGAAGCACGATGTGCACATCCACATGCCTGAAGGCGCTACGCCGAAGGATGGCCCGAGTGCCGGTGTTGGCATGTGCACCGCGCTGGTGTCGGCCCTGACGCAGATTCCGGTGCGTGCCGATGTGGCCATGACCGGCGAGATCACCCTGCGTGGCCAGGTGCTGGCCATTGGCGGGTTGAAGGAAAAACTGCTGGCGGCACACCGTGGTGGTATCAAGACGGTGATCATTCCCGAGGAGAATGTTCGCGATCTGAAGGAGATTCCGGAAAATATCAAACAGGATCTTCAGATCAAACCGGTCAAATGGATTGACGAAGTCCTGCAAATTGCGCTGCAATACGCCCCGGAGCCCTTGCCAGATGTGGCTCCGGAGATTGTCGCGAAGGAAGAGAAGCGCGACAGCGACGCGAAGGAAAGAATCAGCACGCATTAGTAGTTTTTGGCTGGGGGGCTTTCCTTGACAGTTTTTTCGGGGCCTTGCTATAAAGCGGCACGCTATTGTTATCAGGCCACCCAGCACTCGTTTGATACGCTTTTCATTACATACTTAGAAACAAACTCAATAGAGAAATAAGGGGACTTAGAGTGAACAAGTCGGAACTGATTGACGCTATCGCTGCATCGGCTGACATTTCCAAAGCTACCGCAGGTAAGGCTCTGGACGCTGTGATCGACTCCGTAACGGGTGCCCTGAAAGCAGGCGACGACGTCGTTCTGGTTGGCTTCGGCACCTTCTCGGTCAAGGAGCGCGCCGAGCGCACCGGCCGCAACCCGCAAACCGGCAACGCCATCAAAATCGCTGCTGCCAAGGTTCCAGGTTTCAAGGCTGGCAAAGGCCTGAAAGACGCCGTCAACTAAGTCGTCTCTTTCAGCCGGGCCCGGCTTCGCCAGGTCCGAGCACGTTAAGGCGGGTCGCAAACGTTCCCGCCTGACACGTTTGCTAAGAAAAGGCGCATCCTCGGATGCGCCTTTCTTTTATCAGGATTCTACCCACGCTCCGCGGTTGTCGACGCAGTGGTACAGCCGTTTCTGGGGGACGCATGCTGCAAAATATCAGGGACAATTCACAAGGTTGGATTGCCAAGACCATCATCGGCCTAATCGTCGTGTTGATGGCGTTGACCGGCTTCGAGGCCATTTTCCAGGCTGCCAGCCATAGCCAGGACGCCGCCAAGGTGAACGGCCAGACCATCAGCCAGAACGAGCTGAGCCAAGCGGCCGACATGCAGCGCCGCCAGCTGATGCAACAGCTGGGCAAGGATTTCGACCCTGCACTGCTGGATGACAAGCTGCTGCGTGATGAGGCGCTCAAAGGCCTGATCACCCGCAAGCTGTTATTGCAAGGTGCTGAAGATGCCAAGTTCGCCTTCTCCGAGGCTGCGCTGGATCAAGTGATCCTGCAAACCCCGGAATTCCAGGTTGACGGCAAGTTCAACGCCGATCGTTTCGACCAGGTCATTCGCCAGATGGGCTACGGCCGCCTGCAATTCCGCGACATGCTCGCCGAAGAAATGCTCATTGGCCAATTGCGTACCGGCCTTGCCGGCAGCAGCTTCGTCACTGACAAGCAGGTCGAGGCGTTTGCACGCCTTGAGAAGCAGACCCGTGATTTCGCCTCCCTGACCTTCAAGGCCGACCCGGCCGCGGTCAAGGTCAGCGAAGAAGAGGTCAAGGCGCACTACGAGAAGCACGCCAAGGAATTCATGTCGCCCGACCAGGTGGTCATCGATTACATCGAGCTGAAAAAGTCGGTGTTCTTCGACCAGGTCAAGGTCAGCGACGACGAACTCAAGGCCCAGTACGAGAAAGAAATCGCCAACCTCGCCGAGCAGCGCCATGCCGCGCACATTCTCATCGAGGTCAACGACAAGGTCACCGACGCCCAGGCCAAGGCCCGTGCCGAAGAGATCGAGCAGCGCCTGGCCAAGGGTGAAAACTTCGCCGCACTGGCCAAGGAGTTCTCCCAGGACCCAGGTTCGGCCAACAGCGGTGGTGACCTTGGCTTCGCCGGCCCGGGCGTGTACGACCCAGCCTTCGAAGATGCCTTGTACAAGCTGAAGGATGGCCAGGTGTCGGCCCCGGTTCGCACCGAGTTCGGTTACCACCTGATCAAGCTGCTGGGTGTCGAGGCGCCGGAAGTACCGAGCTTTGCCAGCCTGAAAGACAAGCTCACCCGTGACCTGAAGATTCCGCTGGTTGAACAGCGCTACGTCGACGCCAGCAAGCAGTTGCAGGATGCCGCGTACGAGGCGTCAGACCTGGCTCAGCCGGCGCAGGACCTGAACCTGAAGGTGCACACCTCCGCAGCCTTCGGCCGTGAGGGTGGCGAAGGTATCACCGCCAACCGTGCGGTAGTCCAGGCGGCGTTCTCGGAAGAAGTGCTGGAAGAGGGTGCCAACAGCACCGCCATCGAGCTCGATCCGGAAACCACCGTGGTGCTGCGCGTCAAGGAGCACCGCAAGCCAGAACAACTGCCGCTGGAAGCCGTGGCCAAGAACATCAGCGAACACCTGGCCAAGGAGAAGGCGACTGCCGAGCTCAAGACCAAGGCGGACAAGCTGATTGCCGGCCTGCGTGATGGTTCTGTTGCCGCTGGCAGCGTCCATGAAGGGCAGGGCTGGAAAGCCTACGAGGCGGTGACCCGCGGTGAGGAGGGTATCGACCCGGCCGAACTGCAGGCCGTGTTCCGCCTGGGCAAGCCGCAAGCCAAGGACAAGCCGGTGTACAGCAGCGTGGTCCTGGGCGATGGCAGCCTGGTGGTCTTGCAGCTCAAAGGTGTCAACGAAGGCGCCGCCGCCACCGACGAAGAGAAGCAGCAGATTCGCCGCTACCTCGCGTCGCGTGCCGGCCAGCAAGACTTTGCGGCTTACCGCAAGCAGCTGGAAGCCAATGCTGATATCACCCGTTACTGAGTGATCACTGCATGACAAGACAGGCCGCATAATGCGGCCTGTCTTGTTTCTGGCCTTTTGTAGGAGCGGCCTCCTAGCGCTTCACCCCTTCGTAGTTGTCCAGCGTGTCCCGCGCAATCTCCCGCCCCAGGGCGATTAGCTCGGGGGCCTTGTAGAACTCGAAGAACCGGCACACCCGCTTCGGTACGTTGATCAACACATCTGGCGGGTAACCGGCGATCTTGTACTGGGCCAACGATGTCTGCATCACCTCGAAGCTCTGGTTGATCAGGTCCAGCAGCGAAGCCGGCCCCACGTTGTCGATGATGAACGAGCCGGTGGCCGACTTGGGTGCGCCTTCGCGCTCGGGCGCGGCCGCGGGCTGCTGGCCTTCCGGGTCGGCGACATCCGCCAGCCATGGGCTGGGTGGGGCCAGGCCTTCGGCAACGATTTCCTGTTCGATACGTATCAGTTCTTCCGCCGGCTTGCGCCGGAACGGCAGGCGCGAACCCAGTGAGCTAAGTAGCGAATCGAAGCGCATCTTGAAGGCTGCCGGGCGTTCGATCACCGGCAACTGGTACTGCTTCTGGTTGGTGGCGTTGAGGTTGACCGCGATGATCAGGTCGCAGTGGCTGGACACCACCGGCACGATCGGCAGCGGGTTGAGAATGCCGCCATCGACCAGCATGCGGTTGCCCTGCATCACTGGGGTGAACAGGCTAGGGATCGCCGCCGAAGCGCGCATGGCCTGGTGCAGGCAACCTTCCTGAAACCAGATTTCCTGCTGGTGGGTGAGGTCGGTGGCCACGGCGGTGTAGGGAATGCGCAACTGTTCGATGTTGATGTCGCCGACGATCTTGCGGATCTGTCCGAAAACCTTGTCACCGCGGATCGCACCGAGGCGAAAGCTGACGTCGACCAGGCGCAGTACATCCAGATAGTCGAGGCTTTCGATCCAGTTGCGATACTCATCGAGTTTGCCGGCGGCGTAGATGCCGCCAATCACTGCCCCCATGGAGCAGCCTGCAACGCAGGCAATGTCGTAGCCACGCCGCTCTATTTCTTCGATCACTCCGATGTGTGCATACCCTCGTGCACCCCCCGACCCCAACACCAGCGCCACGCGTTTACTCATGATTTTCCCTCAGCCTGTGCAACCATGGTTTAACAATGCACCCATTGCTGCCTGTGCTTCAATGTAGACCGCGCTGATCTACGCTAAGCAAAGCCCACACGCGGGCACTTTTTGCTTGCCCATGCGTCGAACAGCCACTCTTTTGACTTTGAGGAATTACCGATGAAAGCCTGGATCTGCCTTCCACTGATTGCCCTGGCCCTTGCTGGCTGTGCGGGCAAGACGGCCTACCGTGACAGCTGCGCGACCCAGCTGGATGCCGCCTGGAAGGAGCTCGACCTGGCCAAGGCCGAAGGGTTTGCCGGTACTGTGAGTTATTCGAAGGCGTTGTCGCTGCTGACGGGGGCCAAGACCCAGCAGCAGTTCGAAGGTTTTGAAGGGTGTACCAAGAAGGCCGAGAAGGCGCGTTTCTACATTCGTGAGTCGCGCGCTGGCCGCTGACCGAGGAGCGTCCCATGTCTGCCATGCTCGATCATGTCGTGTCACAAATCCTGGCCTTGCAAGTGCGCCTGCTGGCCTGCCGCGAGCGGCTTGCCGCGGATACCGACAGCGAGGCACTGCACGACCTGCGCATCGCTGTACGGCGCTTGCGCAGCCTGCTGCGGCCGCTGCGGGGGTTGCCGGGTGTCGAACAGCTGGAGGGCGCTGCCAAGTCCCTGGGCACATTGACGACGCCGTTGCGTGACCGGGAGGTGCTGGCGGTCGAGTTGGTCGGGCGAGGCTTGGTCGAGGCCGGGCAGCGGCGGCTGGCAGGGCGGGGCAAGGCCTTTGCCAGTGTCGCTGGCAGCCCGCAACTGACCCGCCTACTGGCGATCGTGGATGCGTTTCCGTTGTTCCTGCGTGCGGCGGATCGCGAGGGGCTGGCGGGTGCGCTGGAAAAACGCATCGACAAACGCCTGGTTCAGCAATGGCGCAAGCTGCGCAAGGCACTGGCCGATCCGGCCCACGATCGGCATCGGCTGCGGCTGTTGATCAAGCGTGCACGCTACGGTGATGAGGCGTATCCGCAGCTTGAGCATGCCGGAAAAAAACTGCAACGCCTGCTGAAAAAGGCCCAGGGCGACCTGGGCACTTGGCATGACCGCCTGCAATGGTTGCTGCAAGCGCGCGAGCACGCCGACCTGGCGCCGTGCAAGATCGACTGGGAGCAAGAGCTGCATGAGGCGGAGCGTCAATCCGACCTCACGCTGGAGGCTTTGCAGGTGGCGTTGAAGCAGCGATAGCCCGGCATATGACCGATTTAGGGCCTGATCGGTGTAGGCGGGCTGGTTAGTATGTTTCGATGCAGGGCGCGTGCACTACGTGCCCACGGATCGATACGCTGCAGGAGCCTACGTGCGATGAACTTCACTGAACTGCTCGACGCCGTGCGAGCGAATGCTGAATCGGTAACTGTCCCCCCGACATGGGCCCAGGGCCGCGCGGCCTTCGGCGGGTTGATGGCTGCCATGGTCTATGAGGCAATGCGCCTGAAGTTGACCGATGACCGCCCTGTGCGCTCCTTGGCCATCAGCTTCGTGGCGCCTGCGGCGGCGGATGTACCGATTTGTTTCGAGGTCGACGTGCTGCGTGAGGGCAAGGCTGTCAGTACCTTGCTTGGCCGAGCGGTGCAGGAAGGGCAGGTGGTGACGCTGGTACAGGGCAATTTCGGTGCAGGCCGCCCCTCGGTGGTCAACATCCAGGCGCAACCGGCGTTTGCCATGAAGCCGCTGGAGCAAGCTGCCCCAGAGCTGCCTTACATCAAAGGCGTGACCCCGGAATTCATGCGCCATGTAGCCCTGCGCTGGGCGGTGGGTGGGCTGCCGTTCAGTGGCAACGATTCACGGCAGATGGGCGGCTGGGTACGCTTGCGCGACATCGCCGACGAAGCGTTGAACGTGTCTCACCTGCTGGCTTTGGTAGATGCTTGGCCACCGAGCCTGTTGCCGCACCTGAAACAGCCGGCAGCCGGCAGTACGCTGACCTGGACCATCGAATTCATCCAGCCCACACCAAAGCTGTCGACACTGGACTGGTGCCGCTATTGCGTCGAGACCGAGTACGCGCGTGATGGTTATGGGCATGCCGCCGCCGCGCTCTGGTCGGAAAAGGGCGAGTTACTGGCGCTAAGCCGCCAAACGGTTACAGTTTTCGCCTAGATGTCCTCTACAGCCTTCAGTGGCGATGCTTGTGCCGTTCGCGCCAGGCCCGCCACCAGGCACCGCTCAATACAAAGCGTGGAAAGGTGATGAACTGTTCGGTCAGCAGGCGCTGTACGGCGTCCTTGCGGTTGGCAAACGGCTCGGGTTGTTGCGCTTCCAGTCGATGCCCGTGTCGTTGCAGGCCCAGGCCAGCGATTAGAGAAATGATGCCAACGGCAATCTGACCCAGGTCCAGGGCAAACAGGCCGGACAGCACCAGCAGCACACCGAGAATGAACAGAGGTACGGCAATCAGGTGCAGCGCCAGGTTGGTCGGGTGGCGATGGTTATGGTGATAGCCACGCCATTGCCAGGCGGGCAGATTGGGCAGGCGTTTGCTCATGGGCATTTCCTCTCGGTCATGCCCAAAGCTTAGTGCGGCACCCGGGAGGGGGCCAATCGAGCCTGGCTATCGTGGCTAGCTAAGCTGACTATAGCTTGAGCTGGCCTATGGCCTTGTTCAGCTCGCCAGCAAGGGTCGCTAATTCGTTGCTGGTGGTGGCCGAGCCGACGGTCTGTTGCACGGTGTGTTCAGTGACATCACGGATGCTCACCACCGCCCGGTTCATTTCTTCGGCCACCTGGCTCTGCTCTTCGGCAGCCACGGCGATTTGGGTATTGCTTTCGCGCATCTGCGCCACTGCACCGGTAATCTCGGCCAGCGCCTCACCGGCTGCCTGGGCCTGTTTAACGCAATCGTCGGCCTTGTACGAGCTTTCCTGCATGAACTCCACTGCATCGCGGGTGCCGGACTGAAGCGCGGAGACCATGGTGGTGATCTCGTCGGTCGAGGTCTGCACGCGTTTGGCCAGGTTGCGTACTTCATCGGCGACCACCGCGAAGCCGCGGCCCAAGTCGCCCGCGCGTGCTGCTTCGATGGCGGCGTTCAGTGCCAGCAGGTTGGTTTGCTCGGCAATGCTGTGGATCACCCCCACCACGCCGTTGATCTTCTGGCTGTCCTCGGCCAGTTGGCGGATCATCTCGGCGGTCTGCTGCACGCCGCTGGACAGCCCTGCGATCGAATCCTGTACGCGGCTGACCACTTCCTGGCCGCTGCCGGCGAGCGTATCGGCCGTCTGCGAGAGGTCGCGGGTAGCGCCGGCATGCTGGGCAATGTGGTGCACCGTGGCCGACATCTCGTTGATGGCCGTGGCGGCCTGGTCGGTTTCACTTTGCTGGCCGAGCATGCCGTGGCGCACGTCGTTCATGCTAGACGCCAGGCGCGCTGCACCGGCGTCGAGTTGCGCGGCGGTGAGGGCCACGGTGCTGACCACACGGTGGTAGGTCGACTGCATGGCATTGAAGGCCCCTGCCATCTGGCCGACTTCGTCGCCACATGCCAACGGCACCCGCGCCGACAGGTCGCCGGTCTTCTCCACGTGCAGCATGACGTCCTTGAGGGTGTTGAGCTGGCTGAGCAGGAAGCGGATCAGCAACTGCGAAGCTCCGAGCATGGCCAGCATCAGGATCAGTACGCACACGGCGTAGTTGGTGAAGCGTTCGAAGAACACCTGGCGCACGCTTGGCGACTGGGCCAGTACGGCAACCTGCTGGTCGCCGTGTTGCAGCACCTGGGCGCCGCGCAGCGGGTTGTCGCCCAGCAGCCACGCGGCGGGCAGGTCGACCCAGCCCTGGGCGTTGCGCAGGGCTTCGATCGGTTCGCCAGCAAAACGTGGCGTCTGGCCCGGCAACCAGCTAATGACATTGGCTTGCCGGGGCAGCGCTTGCCCGGCAGGCCAGGCGGACAGCAGCTGGGCTTGTGCCGCAGCTTGCGCCTGGGCCGCGTCGGCGCGGGCGCGTTGCTCCAGGTGCACGGCGTAGAGCACCAGCAGCAAGGTCGTGACAAAGGCCACCGCGTTGACGGCCCAGAACTTGTACTTCAGGGAAACATTGCTAAGCCAGGCACCCATGGGCAGGTCTTCTCTGAGTTGAGCGGAAACAATATCGGCAAGGTGCCATCATTGTGCCTGCACCCGACAGAGGCATTCTTGATATGTATCAAGAAAAAACAGGGCAGGGGCCAGCTCAGACTAGTCGAAAGAATGCCCGTGCCGCCGCCGTCGTATGGGCTGCCGTGTGCTCCACGGGCTCGCCCCGGTGCAACGCCACTTCCCTCAGCACCTCCGGTAGAAACGCCGGTTCGTTACGGCCGTTTTTAGGCTTGGGCCTCAGGCTTCGCGGCAGCAGGTAGGGCGCATCGCTCTCCAGCATCAGACGGCCTTCCGGGATGTTGCCGACCAGGGGATGCAGGTGCGTTCCGCGGCGTTCATCGCATATCCAGCCGGTTATGCCGATGTGCAGGTCCATGTCCAGATAGGCGAACAATGCTTCACGCTCGCCGGTAAAACAGTGCACCACGGCACCGCTCAGGTGGTCGCGGTAGACCTTGAGGATGGCCAGTAAGCGCTCGCTGGCATCACGTTCGTGCAGAAACACCGGCAAGCCCAGTTCGGCAGCGAGCGCCAGTTGAGCTTCCAAGGCCTTTTCCTGCAGCGGGCGAGGGGAGAAGTCGCGGTTGAAGTCCAGGCCGCATTCGCCCACTGCCCGTACCCGTTGCTCATTCAGCAATTGGCGCAGCTGACGCTCGCTGTTGGCATCCCAGGATTTGGCATCGTGAGGGTGCACGCCAGCGGTGGCGAACAGGTGTTCAGCGCTTGCATCCAGCTGCTGGCACAGCTCCAGCGCCTGCTCGCTGACCGCCAGGCTGGTGCCCGTCAGGACCATTTGCGCCACGCCAGCTTCGATGGCGCGCTCGACGATGGCCGCCTGTTGGTCGTGGAAACTGCTGTTGGTCAGGTTGACGCCGATATCGATCAGTTGCATGGTGCTATCTCGTGCCGCGGGGCGGCCAGCATAGCAAAATCCGCGTTTTTCGGAAAAAACCAAGAACTTCATGCTGTTGCCGTGGTCTTCTGCCGTCATTTATCACGAAGCGGCGATGCCACATGAACGCCGCCCACCGACCTCGGACACGCTCTCGCATGCTGCGATACCTGCTGACCTTCCTGCTGATGCTTGGGCTGACCACTGCCGGTGCTGTCCAGGCACGCCTGCCAGGGCCGCAGCAGAATATCCCGCCCAGCAAGCTGCGTGACCTGCAGCAGATCCGTAGCAGCAAGGTGCTGCGGGTGTTGGTCAATCAAAGCCGCAACAGCTCTGGCGAGGTCAAGGGCGAGCCGGTCGGCATCGAATACTATCGCTTGCGTGCGCTTGAGCATTACCTGAATGCCCGGGCTGGCGATGGGCAGCAGATTCAGCTGAAACTCATCCCCCGCGCCAAAGAGCAGTTACTGGGTGCCCTGCAGCGCGGCGAAGGGGACTTGGCTGCCCCGGGCGAACTGCTCGACCCGGTGGTGGTACGGGGCGTCAGCAGTAGCGCGCCGGTGCTCGACCAAGTGCCGCTGTTGCTGGTCGGGCGCAAAGGCGAGCGCAGCTTCAGCCATGTCGAGCAGTTGTCGGGGCGTACGGTCGCCTTGACCAGTGCCAGTGCCGCCGGGCCTTTGATCCAGCAGGTGAACCAGCAATTGGCCTTGCGCAAGCGTGCGCCGATCAAGGTGGAGTGGGTCGACTCAACCCTGGCGGTGGAAGACGTGCTGGAAATGGTCCAGGCCGGTATCTATCACCTGACGGTGGTCGAGCGCCCGATTGCCCTGCGTTGGGCCAGGGTGATGCCGCGTCTGCGCCTGGACAGCCGTGTGCACCTGGGGGCGCCGCAAGCCATGCGCTGGTACGTGGGGCGCGACGCGCCGCAGCTGCTGGCCAGCGTCGATCGCTTTCTGCAGGGTTACCGCGCACCGGATAACCAGGATGCCGCGTTCGAGCGCATCTACCGTCGCCAGTACCGCGTACACAACCCCTTGGCGAGCAAGGATCGGCAGCGGCTGAGCGCAGTGCGTGCGGTGCTGCAGAAGCATGGCGAGGCGCAGCAGATCGACTGGCTCAACCTGGCCGCGCTCGCCTTCAAGGAATCGACACTCAACCCATCGGCCCGCGGCACGGGCGGCGCCCATGGCCTGATGCAGATTACCCCGTCGGCCGCGCAACGGGTCGGGGTGAGCAATACCGCCACGGTTGATGGCAACGTCCAAGCCAGTGCCCGCTACCTGGCGCTGATCCGGCGCAAGTTCTTTGCCAGTGCCCAGATCAACGAGCGAGAGCGCATGGCGTTTGTGCTGGCGGCCTATAACCTGGGGCCTGAACGGGTCCAGGCGATGCGTGCCGAGGCCCGCCGTCGGGGGCTCAACGGCAACCAGTGGTTCTTCCAGACCGAGCGCATTGCGATGGAGCAGGTGGGCATGGGGCCAGTCAACTTCGTCAACAGTGTCAACAAGTACTTCCTGGCGTTCAACCGTGAGCGTGCTGTTCTGGAGCGAGTAGCCAAGCGCTGACAAATCGATTTTGTCGATTGTTATGTTGGGGTTTTTGCGATTTTCATATTCATTGAATTGATTATGATGGCGCCATTCCAACACAACTTCCCGGATTCAAGGACGCCACATCATGAACACCACCTCCCTCAACGCAGTGATCGCAACCCGTGCAGGCGCTGGCCTCAGCGTAATCCGTATCCTGGTCGGCATCATCTTCATGGCGCATGGCGCGCAGAAGCTGTTCGGCCTGTTTGGCGGCTATGGCCTGGAGGGCACTGGCCAGTGGATGGAAAGCATCGGGCTGGCACCGGGTTACCTGATGGCCTTGCTGTCTGGCAGCGCCGAGTTCTTCGGCGGCCTGGCCCTGGTGATCGGCCTGCTGGCACGCCCAGCGGCCCTGGCGCTGACGGTCACCCTGGTGGTGGCGATCTTTTCGGTGCACATCGGCAACGGCCTGTTCATGGCCAACAACGGTTATGAATTCGCCTTGGCGCTGCTGGCCGGCACCCTGGCGGTGATGATCGAAGGTGCAGGTCGCTTCTCCCTCGACCGCCTGATCGCCCGCTGACAGGCCCCTGGCCTCGAGCTGCATCGTGCAGCTTGAGGCTTGAATCTTTGCGCTTGTAGCTCTAGCATACCGCCTGCGCCGATTTAAACAGCTACTTGCGGGGCGCAGGAGAGGCCCCCTCCGGGTCATCCGAAATACCGCTAAAGCGCTGGTTCGGTGACGCCTCCCACCGCTGCCCAGCGGGATTCGCGAGGCGGAGAGAAGCACCATGAGTTGCCCACGTAGCCCACGTACTAGTGTCTGTTTGAGCCCGTTGCCTGCAAACGAGGCCTCCCGTACACCGCGCATCCTGCTCGGTGGCCAGCATCAGCCTACCCTTTTGCGTCATCTCGAAGGCCTTTCACGTCGCAAGGGCCAGGCGCGTGCCTTTCTTATCCAGTTCACCGAAACCTGCTGCCATCTCGCGCAGTACGGCAACGACCGTTTCGATTTGGCGGTCATTCAGGCCCCGGCCTCTGCCGAGGCCGCCGAAGTCATTGGCCATCTCACCCGCATCGCTCGTCAAGGCCTGATCACCCGCCGTTGAGGAGAACGCTGTTGAGCACCAATATCATCACCACCGAAGGCCATGAGGCCCTGAAAAAAGAGCTGGATCACCTGTGGCGTGTCTACCGCCCCGAGATCACCCAGAAGGTGACCTGGGCGGCATCGCTGGGTGATCGCAGCGAGAATGCCGATTACCAGTACAACAAGAAGCTGTTGCGCGAGATCGATCGCCGGGTCCGGTACCTGCGCAAGCGCCTTGAAGATGTAAAGGTCGTGGCGTATTCGCCAGAGCAGGAAGGGAAGGTGTTTTTCGGTGCCTGGGTCGAGATCGAGAACGACGAGGGCGAGACCAAGAAGTTTCGCATTGTCGGGTATGACGAGATCTATGGACGTAACGACTACATCTCGATCGACTCACCCATGGCCCGTGCCTTGCTCAAAAAGGAGGAGGGCGACGAGGTGGTGGTGCAGACCCCGACCGGCGACGCGGCCTGGTACGTCAACAGCATCAGCTACGTGTAGGAACGGCCCTAGGGGTATAACGCGGTCGGTGTGGGAGCGGCCTTGTGCCGCGATGGGCCGCAGAGCGGCCCCAGCATTCTTAAGTGAACAGCATTACGCTCCTGTAGCGGTTTTTTCATCCCTCCCGCAACACCGTCAACGGGCTGGCATTGAGCGCCCGCCTTGTGCCGAGCACCCCTGCGCCACCCACCAGCACTGCCCCTGCCAGCGGTAGCACAAGCAGCCACGGGTGCGGGTTCCATTGCAGGTCGAAGGCATAGCGGTACAGCACCAGCGTGATCAACTCGCAACCCAGTGCAGCCAGCAACCCGCTGGCTGCGCCTAGCAGGCCAAACTCGATACGTCTTGCCTTGACCAGCAGTGGCCGTGCCGCGCCCAGTGCCCGCAGCAGGGCGCCTTGGCGAATGCGTTCGTCCAGTGTTGCCTGCAAGCCGGCGAACAGCACCGCCAAGCCTGCCGCCAAGACGAACAGCAGCACATACTCGACCGCCAGGGTGACCTGGGCAAGGATGCTGCGCAGCTGATCCAGCAACGCGTCAACCTGCAGGATGGTCACCGCCGGGAAAGCCCGTGACAGCGCGACCACATCCAGGTCATGGCCTGGGGCCAGATAGAAGCTGGTGAGGTAAGTCGTGGGCAACCCCTGCAGCGTGCCAGGCTGGAAGATCATGTAGAAATTCGGCTGGAAGCTGTCCCAGTGCACGCTGCGCAGGCTGCTGACCCGGGCCTGGCGTTGCTGGCCACCGATATCGAAGGTCAGCAGGTCACCCAGTTGCAGCTTCAGACTCGTGGCCAGTTCGGCCTCCACCGAAACGCCCGGTATCTCGTCGCCCGACGGCAGTGCCTGCCACCATTCGCCTGCCGTCAGTGCATTGCCATTGGGCAGTTCGGCGGCCCAGGTCAGGCTGAGGTCGCGTTGAACGGCGCGCTCGCCGGCGGAGTCTTTGCTGACGATCTGCTGCACCGGTTGCTGGTTGATCTGGATCAGGCGGCCGGGCGTTACCGGGTACAGCGGTGCCGAGGCCGCATTGACCTGCTGCAGGTGCTGAGCGAAGGGCTCGCGATCATCCGGCAGGATGTTCAGGGCAAAGTGGTTGGGGGCATCCTTGGGCAATTGTGCCTGCCAGGTGTCGAGCAGCTCGGCACGCAGCAATGCGACCAGCGCCATGGCCAGCAGAATCAGGCCAAAAGCCAGGGCCTGGCCAGCGGCAGCCAACGGATGGCGCAACAATTGCCCGAGCCCAAGGCGCCAGGCAAGCGGGGCACCGACCAACAGTTGGCGCAAGCTGCGCAGGCCCAGTAGCAGCAGGCCGCCGAGCACCACCGCCGCGACCAGGCCACCGCCCAGCAGTGCGAAGGTCAGCAGCAGGTCTAGGCTCAGGCGCCACATGATCAGGCCCAGGGCCAACAAGGCGGCGCCATACACCAGCCAACTGCTGGGTGGCACTGGCAGCAGGTCACGGCGCAGCACGCGCAGCGGGGGTACCTGGCCGAGGGCGGCAATGGGCGGCAGGGCGAAGCCAGCCAGGGCGACCAGCCCGGTGCCGATGCCGGCCAACGCGGGTACGACACCGCCTGGCGGAACCACGCTCGGCAGCAGGCCGTGCAGCAGCCGGAACAGGCCCAGTTGCGCCAACCAGCCGAGCAGGGCGCCTGCCACGGCAGCCACCAGGCCAAGCATGGCCAGCTGTACACAGTACAGACCCAGGGCCTGCCGACGGGAAAGGCCCAGGCAGCGAAGCAGCGCACTGGCATCCAGGCGCCTGGCGGCGTAGCGGCTGGCCGACATGGCCACGGCGACGCCGGCCAGCAATACCGCCACCAGGCTTGCCATGTTCAGGTAGCGCTCGGCTTTGCTCAGGGCGCCCCCGATCTGGCGGTTGCCATCGCGGGTGTCGAGCAGGCGCTGGTTGGCCGCGAGGTTTTTCTCCACGGCCTGGCGATACTGGGCCAGCGCTTCGACGTCGCCGCGCCACAGGTCGCGGTAGGACACCCGGCTGCCCGGCTGGATCACCCCGGTCGCCGCTAGGTCCGCCAGGTTCATCATTACCCGCGGGGTCAGGCTATAGAAGTTGTTGGCGCGGTCCGGCTCGTAGGTCAGTACGCGGCTCATGCGCAGGGTTTTCATGCCCACGTCGATGCTGTCACCGATCGCTAGCCCCAGCGCGGCCAGCAGCCTTGGTTCGACCCAGGCCTCCCCGGGCGCCGGGCCACCCCCGGGGGTTTCCTCGGCATAGGGGGCGGCGGCACTGCGGACTTGCCCGCGCAGGGGGTAGGCGCCGTCGGCGGCCTTGACGCTGGACAGCTGGATGCCGCTGTCACCGCCCACCACGCTGGTGAATTCGACCACTTGGGCGTGGCGCAAGCCGAGGGCCTTGCCTGCGCTGATCTGTTCGTCCCGGGCAGGTGCGCTGCCTTGCAGCACCAGGTCGGCACCGAGGAATTCGCTGGCACGTAATTGCATGGCGCCGTTGAGGCGGGCACCGAAGTAACCAATCGCCGTACTGGCCGCAACGGCCACCAGCAGGGCAAAGAACAGCACGCGCACTTCGCTGGCGCGGATGTCGCGTAGCAACTGGCGCAACGCCAGGCCGCACAATCGGGAGAAGGGCATGCTGGTCATGGGCTCAGACCTCCACCGGGGCCACCAGGCGGCCGGCGTCCAGGCGGATAAGGCGCCGACAGCGTCTGGCCAGGCGTTCGTCATGGGTGACCAGTACCAAGGTGGTGCCGCGCTCCTTGTTCAATTCGAACAGCAGGTCGCTGATGCGCTCGCCCGTGTGGCTGTCGAGGTTGCCGGTGGGCTCGTCGGCGAACAGCACGGCAGGTTGTGCCGCGAACGCGCGGGCAATCGCCACCCGTTGTTGTTCGCCACCGGACAGCTGGCGTGGCGTGTGGCTCAGGCGCTTGCCAAGGCCAACCCGTTCGAGCAAGGTGCGGGCGTGTTCGCGGGCATCACGGCGGCCGTCCAGCTCCAGAGGCAGCATGACGTTCTCCAAGGCGTTGAGGCTGTCCAGCAACTGGAATGACTGGAATACGAAGCCGACATGCTCGGCGCGCACACGGGCGCGCTGGTCTTCGTCCAGTGGGCCCAGGTCATGCCCGGCGAGGATGACCTTGCCGGCGCTGGGCTGATCGAGGCCGGCGAGCAGGCCGAGCAACGTCGACTTGCCGGAGCCCGAAGCACCGACGATGGCCAGGCTGTCGCCTTGGGCGAGATCGAGGGAGAGGGCGTGGAGGATGGTCAGATCGCCTTCCGCGCTGGGGACCACTTTGCTAAGGTTCTGCGCAACGAGAATGCTGGGGCCCATGGAGAATCCAATGCGAATGTGGTGGTTGAGTGCCGGTCTGGCCTTGTATTGCTTGGCCCAGAGCGCCACGGCGGGAACGGTGCTGGTGGTTGGCGATAGTATCAGCGCTGGTTTTGGCCTGGATAGCCGCCAGGGGTGGGTCTCTTTGTTGCAGACCCGGCTCAAGGACGAAGGTTTCGATGATCAGGTGGTCAACGCATCGATCAGCGGCGACACCAGTGCAGGAGGCCAGGCGCGGCTGCCGGCGCTGCTTGCAGCGCACAAGCCGGCGGTGGTGGTGATGGAGCTGGGCGGCAATGACGGGCTGCGCGGGCAGCCGCCGCAGCAATTGCAACAAAATCTTGCTTCGATGATTGAGAGCGCTCGGCAAGCAGGTGCCAAGGTGCTGCTGCTGGGGATGCGCCTGCCGCCCAACTATGGGGTGCGTTACACCACGGCGTTTGCCCAGGTGTATGAACAGTTGGCTGCGGAAAAACAGGTGCCGTTGGTGCCGTTTTTCCTGGAGGGTGTGGGCGGTGTGCCGGCGCTGATGCAAGCTGATGGCATCCATCCTGCGCAAGGTGCCCAGCAGCGCCTGCTGGAAAATGCCTGGCCGGCGATAAAACCCTTGCTGTGACGCTTTAAACGGGGCCGGCTTTCGGCTAAGGTTGCGCCCCCCGTTTCGAGAGCCCCCGATGCCGCGCCCTGCCTGGTCCCTTTATGCCTACCAACTGATCGAGCCTGACGAACAGCTCGACCTGTTTGCCTGCCAGGAAATCCGCGTCCACCTGGCGGCCCGCCAGCTTGAGCTGGGCGTGCCGGTTGACCGTACCTTGTGTGGCGGTTTGCTGCCCGCGCAGCCGCGCTGGTCCGGGGTGCAACGGTCGATCTACCGCGACGACCGCCTGTGCGCGCTCTGCCGCGCCATTCTCGACGCCCAGCGGCGCGGCATGCGCCCGGTGTGGCCGCAGCTTTGATGCCAAACCTGACACACCTTTCATCATCTGAAACGCTTGCGTGACGCCAATGCCTCCCGCTTGCATCGGTGCGGGTGTACAATCGATCCTCTTGACCCACCTTTCGAAGGATTTACCGGATGTTGCCGCGCTTTCCTGCCGTCACCCGTAGCCTGTCCCTGGCCGCCCTGCTGGTAGCGGGCCCCGCTGCTGCGCTGGAGCTGCCATTGCCACCCCCCGGTGAAGACATTGTCGGCCAGGTGCAGGTGATCAAGGCAAAGTACGAAGACACCTTCGCCGATATCGGCACTGCCAACGACCTTGGCTACTTGGAAATGATCGCCGCCAACCCGGGCGTCGACCCTTGGTTGCCGGGTGCCGGTACTGAAATCATCCTGCCGACCCGCTATGTGCTGCCGCCGGGGCCGCGCGAAGGCGTCGTCATCAACCTGGCCGAGTACCGTCTGTACTACTACCCGAAAGGGCAGAGCGTGGTGTACACCTTCCCGCTGGGCATTGGTCGTGAAGGTTGGGGGTCGCCGATCGCTAACACAAAGATCACCGCCAAGACCCCGAACCCGACCTGGACCCCGCCCGCTTCCATTCGCGCCGAGCACGCCGCCGACGGCGACATCCTGCCGACCGTGGTGCCTGCCGGGCCGGATAACCCGCTGGGCCCGTTCAAGTTCACCCTGGGTGTACCGGGTTACCTGATTCACGGTTCCAACAAGAAGTTTGGCATTGGCATGCGCACCAGCCACGGTTGCTTCCGCATGCTTAACAACAACGTGGTCGAGCTGTCGAAGATGGTGCCGGTAGGTACTCCGGTGCGCATCATCAACGAGCCTTACAAGTTCGGTATCAGTGCTGGCAAGGTCTACCTCGAAGCGCACACTCCGTTGGACGATCAAGGTAATCCGTCGGTGGTGGATAAGCACACTGCGGTTATCAATGCACTGCTCAAGCGTGAAGACCTGGCGAACAACCTGCGCATGAACTGGGACATGGTGCGTGACGTGGTCGCCGCTGAAGATGGCATGCCCGTCGAAATTGCCGTGCCGGTCGATAATCAGGGTACGGCGCCGATGGTTTCGAGCATCCCGCCTGAACTGCAGTAAGCGTTCGCGAGCTGCCCAGGGCCTGCCTTAGTGCAGGCCTTTTCGTTTGTACTGCTTGTTGCGCGGAAATAAAAAAGCCGACCCACAAGTGGGTCGGCTTCATAACAATCCGTGAGGACTATTACTTGCGGCTGGCTTTGTCCAGCATACGCAGAGCGCGCTCATTGGCTTCGTCAGCGGTCTGCTGAGCCTTCTGAGCGGCTGCCAGTGCGTCGTCAGCCTTACGATAGGCTTCGTCTGCACGAGCTTGAGCGCGAGCTGCTGCGTCTTCAGTCGCAGTCAGACGAGCTTCGGTTTCTTTGGATACGCTGCTGCAACCGGTAGCCAGAACTGCGGCCAGAGCCAGAGCAGAGAATTTCAGAACGTTGTTCATCGTGTTCCCCTTCAAGGACTTTCTATTAAAGAGCCATCTCTCGGAAAAGAGAAACTGGCCGGCGTACATAGTACCCATTACTTGTAGTAAGTAAACTGACAGAGCGCAAGAACTGCAAAAAAAATGTTGCTCCAGGTCACGCCGACAAGATTTGCGACGCGTTTGTGAAAAAAACGTACAGGGGCCGCAACCGTCTGTACTACGGGAACTTTTTTGTTGAACTAACGGTGACTTTGTCTGTCGTTCAGCGTCTTAAGCCCTGCAACATCCGGCTGCTGTTGGCGTAACGGGAAGAGCCCATTAGCGACGTTTTTTGCCGTTTTTTAACCGTTGCCACCTTGAGCAATCCTGCTTGCCGCGCCTACTATCTTGTGAATGCCCGAGGGTAGAACGATTGCAATCGTCCTGTGGTCCAAGGGGCAACAGGTGGCGTAGAGGATTCTGTGCCGGATAAACCACCATCGGTTAAGGTATGGGTCTGCCGAGAAGACCTGCGAGGAGTAGTGATGAGCGAAGCGCTGACCATCCACCATGACCAGGCCGGTCATCAGTTCGAGACCAACGTGGACGGTCATCGTGCCTATCTGACGTACATGGATCTGGGCAAGCAGACGCTGGACATCTATCGCACCTTCGTGCCTAACGCCCTGCGCGGGCGTGGCATTGCCGCAGCGCTGACCGAGCGGGCCCTGGAGTATGCCGAGCAGATGGGGTACACGGTGATTCCGTCGTGCTCTTATGTAGAACGCTACATGGAACGCCAGCAGCGTCATTCGAGCAAAGTCTGAACCTGTAAAAAAAGGGCCGCTTAGCGGCCCTTTTTTTGTCAGCCGCGCTGGCGCTGCGGCAGTACATCCTTGAGCTTGGCGTGCATGCTGCGCAAGGTCTTCTCAGTCGCAGACCAGTCAATACAGGCGTCGGTCACCGAAACACCATATTGCAGTTCGTTCAGGTCTTTCGGAATCGACTGGCAGCCCCAGTTCAGGTGGCTCTCGACCATCAGGCCGATGATCGACTGGTTACCTTCGAGGATTTGGTTGGCGACGTTTTCCATCACCAGTGGCTGCAGGGCCGGGTCCTTGTTGGAGTTGGCGTGGCTGCAGTCGACCATGATGTTGGCCTTGATCTTGGCCTTGGCCAGGTCCTGTTCGCACAAGGCGACGCTGACCGAATCATAATTCGGCTTGCCATTGCCGCCGCGCAGCACCACGTGACCGTAAGGGTTGCCCTTGGTGGTGACGATCGAGACGCCGCCTTCCTGGTTAATACCAAGGAAGCGGTGCGGTTTGGACACCGACTGCAGTGCGTTGATCGCAACGGTCAGGCCGCCATCGGTGCCGTTCTTGAAACCGACCGCCGAAGACAGGCCCGAGGCCATTTCGCGGTGGGTCTGGGATTCGGTAGTGCGGGCGCCGATGGCCGACCAGCTGATCAGGTCCTGCAGGTACTGCGGGGAGATCGGGTCGAGCGCTTCGGTAGCGGTCGGCAGGCCCATTTCAGCCAGGTCCAGCAGCAGTTGGCGGCCGATGTGCAGGCCGTCCTGGATCTTGAACGAGTCATCCAGGTACGGATCGTTGATCAGGCCTTTCCAGCCTACGGTGGTGCGCGGCTTCTCGAAGTACACGCGCATGACCAGATAGAGGGTGTCGGACACTTCCGCAGCCAATACCTTCAGGCGTTCGGCGTACTCGTGGGCAGCCTTGATGTCGTGGATGGAGCAGGGGCCGACCACGACGAACAGGCGATGGTCCTTGCCGTCGAGAATATCGCGCACCACTTGGCGGCCGGCAGTCACGGTCTGCAGGGCCGTGGCGCTGAGGGGGATTTCCTTCTTGAGCTGATCGGGCGTGATCAGGGTCTCGTTGGAGGCAACGTTTAAGTCGTCGATCGGTAAATCAGCCATCGTGTTACTCGTCAGGTCACGGGTGCCGGCCGCCAGCAATCCCCGTGCGGCCCAGCAGCAAGAATGTTCGCAGCGGGGAGCCGAACCTTAGCGCGTTACAGGTGGCGCGACAATGGGCTTTGGCCCGTCAGGGCAGGGATTTTCCCGTGCTGGCGGCGCCGTTGCGCGATTGGGGTGCCCAGCGGGCCGGAACCGGTGTAAAAAAGCGCTCTGACATTTACCTGGAGATCGGCATGCATCCGCGCAAACCACGTATCGGGATCATCGGCAGTGGTGCCATCGGCGGCTTTTATGGGTTGATGCTGGCGCGGGCCGGTTTCGACGTGCACTTTCTACTGCGCAGCGAATACGAGGTGGTGCGCGACCAGGGGCTGGTGCTTGAAAGTGCTGTGCATGGCGCGTTGCAGATGCAGGTTCAGGCGTATGCCAATGTTGCCGACATGCCGCAGTGCGACTGGCTGCTGGTGGGCGCCAAGGCCACCAGCAACGACCAGCTGGCGCCGCTGATCGTGCAGGCCGCTGCACCTGACGCACGCGTGGTGCTACTGCAGAATGGCCTGGGTGTGGAGGAGCAACTGCGTCCGGCATTGCGCGACGACATGCACCTGCTCGGCGGCCTGTGCTTCATTTGCGTCAATCGCCAGGCCCCGGGGGTGATCCGCCATCAGGCACTGGGTGCGGTCAACCTGGGCTATCACAGTGGGCCGGCAAGCGAGGGTGGTGCTGCGCTGGTCAAGGAGGGGGCAGGGCTGTTCCAGGCGGCGGGTATCGATTCGCAGGCCATGGACAACCTGAGCCAGGCCCGTTGGCAGAAGCTGGTGTGGAACGTGCCGTATAACGGGCTTTCGGTGTTGCTCGGCGCCAGCACCGCGCCGCTGATGGCCGACCCGCATAGCCGGGCGCTGATCCAGGCGTTGATGGACGAGGTGGTGCAAGGCGCTGCAGCGTGTGGCCATGTACTGCCCGAGGGGTATGCCGAGCATCTGTTCCAGGTCACCGAACGGATGCCCGACTACTGGCCAAGCATGTACCACGACCATGCCCAGCAGCGCCCGCTGGAGCTTCAGGCCATTTATGGCGAGCCGCTGGCGCGCGCACGGGCGGCGGGCTGCAGCTTGCCGCGCATGGAGATGCTGTGCCAGGCGCTGTCATTCATCAGCCGCGATACACGCCCCATCTGACGCCTCCTGCGGCCCGCGCTAGCAGCACGCCGGACGGCAAAGCGTGCTTGCGGCGCGCTGCTAAGCTGAAGCTTGCTCTGCCGCAGCGGCAGTCGAGGAGGTCGAATGATCCGCTCCATGCTGTACGCCACCGACCTCGGTGTCTACGCCCCTTTTGTCATGCAGCACGCCCTGGCATTGGCGCGCACGTTCAATGCGGAGTTGTATGTGATTCACGCCGTGGAGCCCATGGGCCAGTTCGCCGAGTCGCTGCTGCAAAGCTATCTCGATGAGCAGACGCTCGACCAGTTGCACAGCCAGGGCGTCAACACGGTCATGGCCAATATCGAACAGCGCGTGCTGGAAAATTTTCGCGATGAACTGGGCGAGGAGGCGGACCTTGCGGTCATCAAGGCGGTGCGTGTGCGCCAGGGTGACCCTGCCCAGGTCATACTCGACCAGGCGCAGCGCTTGAGCGTCGATTTGCTGATTTTCGGAAGCCACAGTGCCGGTGCGGGCGTTGATGTGCCGCTGGGGCGAACGGCGGTGCGGTTGCTGCAGTTGTCGCCTGTGCCGGTGTATATGGTGCCGCTTGCACAGCACCTGGGACGTAGGAAAACGTGAAGCTGGCCGTGGGCTATTACTGGGGCGCGTGTAACAAAATAGTTCTAGATTTATTTCCAGAACCACTAATATAGTTATATATCGTCGCTGCCTGCTGCCGCTGACTCACCGCTGAACCGAGGGAAACCTATGAAGCTTCAACAACTGCGCTACATCTGGGAAGTGGCGCACCACGACCTCAACGTCTCCGCGACGGCGCAGAGCCTGTATACCTCCCAGCCAGGTATCAGCAAGCAGATCCGTTTGCTCGAAGATGAGCTGGGCGTTGAAGTCTTTGCCCGCAGCGGCAAGCACCTGACCCGTGTCACGCCGGCAGGTGAGCGCATCATCAATACCGCTGGCGAAATCCTGCGCAAGGTCGAGAGCATCAAGCAGATCGCCCAGGAATTCTCCAACGAGAAGAAGGGCACCCTGTCCATCGCCACCACCCACACCCAGGCCCGTTACGCGCTGCCGCCGGTGATTAGCAGCTTCATCAAGCAGTACCCGGAAGTGGCCCTGCACATGCACCAGGGCTCGCCGATGCAAATTGCCGAGATGGCCGCTGATGGCACTGTCGATTTCGCCATCGCCACCGAGGCGCTGGAGTTGTTCGGCGACCTGATCATGATGCCGTGCTACAAGTGGAACCGCTGCGTGGTGGTTCCGCAGGGGCACCCGCTGACCAAACTGCCAAAGCTGACCCTGGAAGCCGTTGCCGAGTACCCGATCGTCACTTACGTGTTCGGTTTTACCGGCCGTTCCAAGCTGGACGAAGCCTTCAACCATCGCGGCCTGACGCCGAAAGTGGTGTTTACCGCCGCCGACGCCGACGTGATCAAGACTTACGTGCGCCTGGGTCTGGGTGTGGGCATCGTGGCCAAGATGGCCGTTGACACCAAGCTCGACAGCGACCTGGTGGCCCTGGATGCCAGCGAACTGTTCGAGGCCAGCATCACCAAGATCGGCTTCCGCCGTGGCACCTTCCTGCGCGGCTTCATGTGCGACTTCATCGAGAAGTTCGCCCCGCACCTGACCCGCGAAGTGATGGCCAAAGCCATTCAGTGCCATAACAAGCAAGAGCTTGAAGAGCTGTTCGAAGGCGTCGAGCTGCCGGTGCACTAAGCCGTTCGAGCATGAAAAAACCGGCCCAGTGGGCCGGTTTTTCTTTACCTGTCGATCAGCCCTTGCTGATCAGGTTGCCGGCGTGCAGGCCGCATTCCTTCTGGGTCGACTCTTCCCACCACCAGCGGCCTTCGCGCTCGTGCTGGTTCGGCAGCACCGGGCGTGTGCACGGTTCGCAGCCAATGCTGATGAAGCCGCGCTCGTGCAGGCTGTTGTAGGGCAGCTCGAGCATGCGGATGTAGCCCCACACTTCTTCGCTGCTCATCTGTGCCAGCGGGTTGAACTTGTACAAGGTGCGCTCGGGGGTAGAGAAGGCGCTGTCGATCTCCAGTGCCGCTACCTGGCTACGCGTGCCTGGGCTCTGGTCGCGACGCTGGCCGGTGGCCCAGGCGCTTACCGTGGCCAGTTTGCGGCGCAGGGGTTCGATCTTGCGGATGCCGCAGCACTCGCCGTGGCCGTCCTTGTAGAAGCTGAACAGGCCCTTTTCCTTGACGAACGGGTCGAGCTTGCTGCGATCCGGGCTGAGGATCTCGATCGGCAGGTTGTACTGCTCGCGGACCTGGTCGATGAAGCGGTAGGTCTCTGGGTGCAGGCGGCCGGTGTCGAGGCTGAAGACCTTGACCTGTTTGTTCAGCTTCCAGGCCATGTCGACCAGCACCACATCCTCGGCGCCGCTGAAGGAGATCCACAAGTCGTCGCCGAAATGCTCGAAGGCGAGTTTCAGGATGTCTTGCGGGGACTTGTTGGCATAGGTCGCGGCGAGGGCGGCGACGTCGAAGGGTTGGCTCATCAGGCGGTTTCCATCTTGGCTGTGGCGCTGTGCGCTCGTAATGAGGTGATGGTAACAAAAAATGCTGGGTTAGACGCCTGGCATAAAGGCCTTGTGGCGCCGAATCAGAGCTGTTGCAAGGTCTCCATCAGCACCCGCACCTTGGCAATCGATTCTTCGTATTCCGACGCCCAGTCGGAGTCCGCCACTACTGCGCCGCCGCCCCAGCAACTGGCTTGGCCGTCCTTGATCAGCACACTGCGGATGGCGATGGAGCTGTCCATCTCGCCGCGCACATCCACATACAGCAACGAGCCGCAATACAGTGCACGGCGGCTGGGCTCCAGTTCGTCGATGATCTGCATGGCGCGGATCTTCGGCGCCCCGGTGATCGAGCCGCCGGGGAAGCTGTCGCCGATCAGGTCGAGTGGGTCCTTGTCGGTGGCCAATTGCCCGGTAATGCTGCTGACCAGGTGGTGAACGTTGGGGTAGCTTTCCAGGCTGAACAACTCGGGCACCTTGACCGAGCCGATCTGGCAGGTACGGCCCAGGTCGTTGCGCAGCAGGTCGACGATCATCAGGTTTTCCGAGCGGTCCTTGGGGCTGTGCAGCAGCTCTTCGGCGTTGCGGGCGTCCTGGTCGGGGTTGCTTGAGCGTGGCCGGGTACCCTTGATCGGGCGAGTCTCGACCAGCCCCTGGCTGACGCGAATGAACCGCTCCGGCGAGAAGCTCAGCAGTGCGCTGCCATCGGCCAGTTGCTGGTAACCGGAGAATGGCGTCGGGCACGCTTTGCGCAGCGCCTGATAGGCGCGCCACGGGTCGCCCTGGCACGGTGCGCGGAAGCGTTGTGTCAGGTTGATCTGGTAGCAATCGCCGGCCTGAATGTAGCGTTGCACCTGGTCGAACGCTGCTTGGTAGTGCTCGGGCTTCAAGTCGCCGGTCATGTTGGCCAGCAGGTGGAAATCGCCAGTTGCAGCACAATCGGGGGCTTCGAACAGGGCAATCAGGCGCACGCGCTCAGCGCTTGCCAGGCTCGGGTGGAACACCAACTGGCTGGTTGCCAGCGTGTGGTCGGTCACCAATGCCCAGCGGTAAAGGCCAAGTTGCGCATCGGGCAGGCCGAGGTCATCGATGGCCAGGCTGGGCAGGTTTTCCAGGCGCCGGCCGAAGTCGTAGCTGAGGTAGCCGATCAGGCCGCCGGCAAACGGCAGTTCCACTCCAACCGGCAAGTCGGCGTGGCCCAGTTGCGCCAGCCCTGCGCGCAGCCGTTGCAGGAAGGTGCGGCCGTCCTCGTCTGCGTGGGCTTGCAGGTGTTGCACGGGCCAGGCGCTGAGCAAGTCGAAGCGGCCGCGTTCGGCACCGGGGCGGGCACTGTCGAGCAGAATCGCGCCGGGCGCCTGGCGCAGGCGGGCGAAATAGGCGGCAGGGTCAGGCTGGTAGGGCAGGGGGTGGAGCGTACAGGTCGGCATCAGTGTGGACGGCGATGTAAAAGCGAGGAGGGCGATTGTAGACCTGTGTAGGAAATGCGCCTAGCGCTGGAACGACATTCAAACGTTGTGTTGAAGCCGAGGGCTGCTTTGCAGCCCATTCGCGGGTCAAGCCCGCTCCCACAAATACGGTGTTGCGCTCAAGCTGTGGGAGCGGGCTTGCCCCGCCAATGGCTCGCGAAGCGGGCCCCGTCGTTACTGACTCAGCGCGGATGCACGTGCCCGAACAGCCCTTGCGAGACACGAACGCGCTGTTCGGCATCCTCGGTCACACCGTCCTTGGCCAGCGCCTCGATGTGCGCCTCGATGGCGTGGGTGCGCTGGGTCAGCCCGCAGTCGTTGGCAATCTGGATGTTCAGGCCTGGGCGGGCGTTGAGTTCCAGAATCAGTGGGCCCTTTTCCTGGTCCAGCACCATGTCCACACCGATGTAGCCCAGGCCGCACAGCTCGTAGCAGCCGGCCGCAAGCTTCATGAAGCCGTCCCAGTTTGGCAGTTGCACGCCGTCCACGGCGTTGGTGGTGTCCGGGTGCTTGCTGATGATGTTGTTCAGCCAGGTGCCGCGCAGGGTCACCCCCGTGGCCAGGTCGACACCCACGCCAATGGCGCCCTGGTGCAGGTTGGCCTTGCCGCCGGACTGGCGGGTCGGCAGGCGCAGCATGGCCATGACCGGGTAGCCCATCAGCACGATGATGCGGATGTCCGGCACGCCTTCGTAGCTGATGCTCTTGAAGATCTGGTCCGGCGTTACCCGGTACTCGATCAGCGCCCGGTCGCGGTGGCCACCCAGCGAGTACAGGCCGGTAAGGATGCTCGAGATCTGGTGCTCGATTTCCTCGTGGCTGATGATCTTGCCCGACACCGTGCGGTAGCGGTCCTCGAAGCGGTCGGCGATCACCAGGATGCCGTCACCGCCGGCGCCTTGCGCCGGCTTGATGACGAAGTCACTGCGCCCGCCGATGATCTGGTCGAGCTTCTCGATCTCTTTCTCGGTCTCGATGACGCCGTACATTTCCGGCACATGGATGCCGGCCGCGAGCGCGCGCTCTTTGGTGATGATCTTGTCGTCGACGATCGGGTACAGGTGGCGCTTGTTGTACTTCAGGACATAGTCCGCGTTGCGCCGGTTGATACCCATGATGCCCCGGGCCTCCAGGGCTTTCCAGGTCTTGATCAGTCCGAACATCAGGCATCAGCCTTCTTCAGGAACGCCTTGAAGCGAACGAGCTCGGTCAGGCGGTAGCCGCGGTAGCGACCCATCGCCAGCATGAAGCCCACCAGAATCAGCAGCACCGCCGGGAAGGTGAAGACGAAGTACACCAGCTCCGGCACCATCATCAGCAGGTGCGCGACGGACGCTGCGAACAGGGTGCCGATGGCCACTTTCATGGCATGGCCACCGCCGCGCTCTTCCCAGGTGATCGACAGGCGTTCGATGGTCATGGTCAGGATCACCATCGGGAACAACGCCACCGACAACCCGCGCTCCAGGCCCAGCTTGTGGCTGAACAGGCTGATGGCGGCGATCAGCACCACCACGAAGGTCAGCACCACCGACAGGCGTGGCAGCATCTGCAGCTTGAGGTGTTCGAGGTACGAGCGCAGTGACAGGCCCAGGGCCGTGATCACCGTGAACAACACGATCCCGAAGCCCAGTTGGGTCTCGCGGAAGGCCAGGGCGATCAGTACTGGGGTGAAGGTACCCAGGGTCTGCAGGCCGATCAGGTTGCGCAGCACCAGGATCACCAGCACGCCGATCGGGATCATCACCATGATCATGAAGGTCTGCTGGGTCTGCAGCGGCAGGCCGTACAGCGAGTACTCGAGGAAGTCGGCGTCGGTGTTCTCGTCGGTCAGCTTGGCCAGGCGGATGGCGTTCATCTCGCTGTTGTTCATGCTGAAGGTGACGTTGGCTTTCTTGCCGCCATCGACGGTGATCAGGTTGTCATCACCGGTCCACCACAGCAGGCGGTCGTTGGGCAGGCCCTGCTCGCCGGTGTCCGGGTTGAAGTACAACCAGTCGTTGCCGTTGAAGCTGCGCAGCCACAGCTCTGGGGTCTGCGGGGTGTCGGCGACCAGGCGGATGGTGTGGACCTTTTCCATCGGCACGTGGGCGATGGACAACAGCAGGTCGATGACCTGGGCCTTCTTCATGGCCGAGGTGTCGCCGGCCAGCAGCAGCTTGACGTTGTCGTCGTTGAGGTTGTTGACCCGCTTGATGGTCTCGCTGACGAAGGTTTCGACGTCGGCCGAATGCTGGCGGATAGGCGCCATCAGGGCTTCGGCGGCGATCTTCTCGGGGCCGTCGACTGCCAGGCTGTCACGGAAGGTCGGGCCCTTGATGGTGGTCTTTTCGTTGCTGTAGCGCTTGGTCAGCACCAGGCGGTAGTAAAGCGTCTGGTTGCCGCTGGCGCGGCGTGCCGACCAGGTCACCTTGCGGTTGCCGTCGGCACGGTTGACGCTCACCCCATAGTTGTTGGAGATGAAGCTCTCGTTGAGGCTGACGTAGTCGCGGTTCAGTGGCGGCACGAACATCTGCACCTTGACCGGGTCCTTGGTGCTGGCCACGAACTCGACCTTGGCGTCGATATTCCACAGGTCGTCGGTTTCGTCTTCGGTCACCGGGATGCCGAGGAAGAAGATCTGATAAGCGGTGACCGCCACGCCCAGCAGCACCAGGACGGTGATCAGGACTTTCAGATGGAGGGTAAGAGAGCGCATCGGGATTACTCTGCTTTAGGAGCGTCGGTGGCACAGGCAGGTTTGCCGGCCGCGTATTTAAGGCTTGGGTCGACCAGCGCGTCGAAGTGCTTGAGCGCCTCGGAGCCGATCAGCAGCGGGAACTGGAACGCGCTGCGGTCGGTGAGGTTGACTTCGATGGTGCGCAGGGCCTGGCCCATGCAGATTTCGAGTTCGATGACCGGGCGCGCGGTGTAGGCCTTGCCCGATTCGGCATCGTAGTCGCCTGCCCGTCGCTTGATCTTGCTGACGCGCGCGAGGGGGCGTTCGATCGGGTGCGAGTGGGCGGCATCGATGGCCAGGTAGAAACGCACCCAGCTCTCGCCGTTGCGCTTGAAGCGCTTGATGTCGCGGGCGCTGAGCGAGGCGGTCTTGGCACCGGTGTCGAGCTTGGCGGCCACTTCCAGGTCCAGGTCGCCCAGCTTTGCGTATTCGTTGAGACCGTACACGGTCTTGCCCGCCGCTTGGCCGATGGCCGGCAGCAGGGTGAGGCATAGCAGCAATAAAACGGGTGTAAGTCTCATAATCCTGGCGCGGTACTGTGCAGGGTTCGGGGCAAGGCGACTGGCAACGACTGCGCAAGCTTCCTCGTTCATCTGTCAACAACATGAATAGATGACAGACACGCTATCCATACTCCGTCGGAGGCGCGGCATTCTATCACGCCGACGTCTTGACGCCAGCGCGTCGCGATCTGACAGCGGCGGGGCAGGGTTAGTTCGTTATTAGACGATTGTCGACAATGTTCATTTTGTCTTTGACTGATAGCGCTTAATTAGCTAATTTCTGGCCATGTGATTATCAGGGTGTCGACAATATGCTGGACCTATCCACTCCCAGCCCAGCGTTGGCGGACGAAACGGAAACCTTGTCCGAAAACGTCTTTCGGCGCATCCAAGCGGCCATCGTCAAGGGCGACATCGCCCCGGGCAGCAAGATCTCCGAGCCGGAGCTGGCGCGGACCTACGGCATCAGCCGCGGGCCGCTGCGCGAGGCCATCCACCGCCTCGAAGGCCAGCGCCTACTGGTGCGCGTGCCGCATGTCGGGGCGCGGGTGGTGTCGCTCAACCATGCCGAGCTGATCGAGCTGTACGAAATTCGCGAATCGCTCGAAGGCATGGCCTGCCGCCTGGCCGCCGAGCGCATGAGCCAGGCCGATATCGACGAACTGCGCCGGGTGCTCGACACCCATGAGCGCGATGCGGCGTTCCAGGCGGGTGTCGGCTACTACCAGCAGGAAGGTGACTACGACTTCCACTACCGGATCATCCAGGGCAGCGGCAACCAGACCCTGGTCAAGATGCTGTGTGGCGAGCTGTACCAGCTGGTGCGCATGTACCGCATACAGTTCTCCGCCACGCCCAATCGGCCACGCCAGGCGTTTGCCGAACACCACCGGATTCTCGATGCCATCGCCGACCGTGACGGTGAACTGGCTGAACTCCTGATGCGCCGCCACATCGGCGCGTCCAAACGCAACATCGAGCGTCACTACCTGGACGCCAACGACAATAGCCCACGAGGTGATTCATGACTGTGAAGAGCACGCCCGGCCAACGTTTCCGCGACGCGGTTGCCGCCGAACATCCCTTGCAGGTAGTCGGCGCCATCAACGCCAACCATGCCCTGCTGGCCAAGCGCGCCGGCTTCAAGGCCATCTACCTGTCCGGTGGCGGCGTGGCCGCAGGCTCCCTGGGCCTGCCGGACCTGGGTATCAGCGGCCTGGACGATGTGCTCACCGATGTGCGCCGCATCACCGACGTCTGCGACGTGCCGCTGCTGGTGGATGTCGACACCGGTTTCGGTGCCTCGGCGTTCAACGTGGCGCGTACCGTGCGCTCGATGAGCAAGTTCGGCGCAGCTGCGATCCACATCGAAGACCAGGTTGGCGCCAAGCGATGTGGCCACCGCCCGAACAAGGAAATCGTCACCCAGCAGGAAATGGTCGACCGTATCAAGGCCGCCGTCGATGCCCGTACCGATGACAGCTTCGTGATCATGGCGCGCACCGATGCCCTGGCCGTCGAAGGCCTGAATGCTGCGCTGGACCGTGCCGCAGCGTGCGTCGAGGCCGGCGCCGACATGATCTTCCCGGAGGCCATTACCGAGCTTTCGATGTACAAGACCTTCGCTGACCGCGTGCAAGCGCCGATTCTGGCCAACATCACTGAATTCGGCGCCACCCCGCTGTACACCACCGAAGAGTTGGCGTCGGTCGACGTGTCGCTGGTGCTGTACCCGCTGTCGGCATTCCGCGCCATGAACAAGGCGGCCGAGAATGTCTACACCGCGCTGCGTCGTGACGGCACCCAGAAGAACGTGGTCGACACCATGCAGACCCGCATGGAGCTCTACGATGCCATTGGTTACCACGCCTTCGAGCAGAGCCTCGATGCGTTGTTTGCCCAGAAGAAAGGATAAGTGACCGCCTGTGCTGGCCCTTTCGCGGGACAAGCCCGCTCCCACAGGTACAGCGCAAGTTTCAAAAGCTGTGTTGGACCTGTGGGAGCGGGCTTGTCCCGCGAAGAGGCCGGTACAGGCAAACCGAATTAGCCAGCAAGAAATCCATAACAAATTCAAGAAAGGAGAAACACCATGGCCGAAGCAAAAGTACTCAGTGGCGCAGGCCTGCGTGGCCAGGTGGCCGGCCAGACCGCACTGTCGACCGTTGGCCAGGCCGGTGCCGGCCTGACCTACCGTGGCTACGACGTCCGTGACCTGGCGGCCGGTGCTGAATTCGAAGAAGTGGCCTACCTGCTGCTGTACGGCGAGCTGCCGACCCAGGCCGAGCTGGCTGACTACAAGCGCAAGCTGAAGGGCCTGCGTGACCTGCCGCAAGCCCTCAAGGAAGTGCTCGAGCGCATCCCGCGCGACGCCCACCCGATGGACGTGATGCGCACCGGCTGCTCGGTGCTGGGCACCCTAGAGCCCGAACTCACCTTCGAAGCCCAGCACGACAAGACCGACCGCCTGCTGGCGCTGTTCCCGGCCGTGATGTGCTACTGGTACCGCTTCACCCACCATGGCGTGCGCATCGACTGCACCAGCGATGAAGACACCCTCGGCGGGCATTTCCTGCACCTGCTGCACGGCAAGAAGCCGAGCGAGTTGCATGTCAAGGTGATGAACGTGTCGCTGATCCTCTACGCGGAGCACGAATTCAACGCCTCGACCTTCACCGCACGCGTCTGCGCTTCGACCCTGTCCGACCTGTACTCCTGCGTCACCGCCGCCATCGGCTCGCTGCGTGGCCCGCTGCACGGCGGTGCCAACGAAGCGGCGATGGAGCTGATCGAACGCTTCCAGAGCCCGCAGGACGCCACGGCCGAGCTGCTCAAGATGCTGGAGCGCAAGGACAAGATCATGGGCTTTGGCCATGCCATCTACAAAGAGTCCGACCCGCGCAACGAGGTGATCAAGGGCTGGTCGAAGCAACTGGCTGACGAGGTCGGTGACAAGGTCCTGTACCCAGTGTCCGAAGCCATCGACAAGACCATGTGGGAGCAGAAGCGCCTGTTCCCTAACGCCGACTTCTACCATGCGTCGGCGTACCACTTCATGGGCATTCCGACCAAGCTGTTCACCCCGATCTTCGTCTGCTCGCGCCTGACCGGCTGGGCGGCGCACGTGTTCGAACAGCGTGCCAACAACCGCATCATCCGCCCGAGCGCCGAGTATGTCGGCGTCGAACAGCGCCAGTTCGTGCCGATCGAGCAGCGCTGAGTTGCAGACCGCTGGGGCTGCTTCGTAGCCCTTTCGCGACGCAAGGCCGCTCCCACAAGGAGAGCGCTAAACCCATGTGGGAGCGGCCTTGTGTCGCGAAAGGGGCGCACAGCGCCCCCATGGACTTAACTGCCACCGACTACCGTGACCGAGCCTGATAACTATATGAACACCGCATTCCGCAAGCACCTGCCAGGCACCGACCTGGACTACTTCGATGCCCGCGCGGCAGTCGAGGCTATCAAGCCCGGCGCCTACGACGGGTTGCCCTACACCTCGCGCGTGCTCGCCGAAAACCTGGTGCGCCGCTGCGGCCCTGCCACCCTCGACGCCTCGCTCAGCCAGCTGATCGAGCGCAAGCGCGACCTCGACTTCCCGTGGTTCCCGGCGCGCGTGGTGTGCCACGATATCCTCGGCCAAACCGCCCTGGTCGACCTCGCCGGCCTGCGTGACGCCATTGCCGACAAGGGCGGCGACCCGGCCCAGGTCAACCCGGTGGTGCCGGTGCAGTTGATCGTCGACCACTCCCTGGCGGTCGAGTGCGGTGGTTTCGACCCGCAGGCGTTCGAGAAAAACCGTGCCATCGAAGACCGCCGTAACGAAGACCGTTTCCACTTCATCAACTGGACCAAGAAGGCGTTCAAGAACGTCGACGTGATCCAGCCGGGCAACGGCATCATGCACCAGATCAACCTGGAGAAGATGTCACCGGTGATCCACAGCGACCGCGGCGTGGCCTACCCGGACACCTGCGTTGGCACCGACAGCCACACCCCGCATGTCGACGCCCTGGGCGTGATCGCCATTGGTGTCGGCGGCCTGGAAGCCGAGAACGTGATGCTCGGCCGTGCCTCGTGGATGCGCCTGCCGGAAATCGTCGGCGTCGAGCTGACCGGCAAGCTGGCACCGAACATCACCGCCACCGACCTGGTGCTGGCCCTGACCGAGTTCCTGCGTAAACAGAAAGTCGTCGGCGCCTACCTCGAGTTCCATGGCGAGGGAGCCCGTGCCCTGACCCTGGGCGACCGCGCGACCATCTCCAACATGGCCCCTGAATACGGCGCCACTGCAGCGATGTTCGCCATCGACCAGCAGACCATCGACTACCTCAAGCTGACCGGTCGCGAAGAGCAGCAGGTCAAGCTGGTGGAAACCTATGCCAAGGCCACCGGCCTGTGGGCCGACAGCCTGGCCGGCGCCGTCTACGAGCGTACCCTGAGCTTCGACCTGTTGAGCGTGGTGCGCAACATGGCCGGCCCGTCCAACCCGCATGCCCGCGTGGCCACCAGCGACCTGGCGGCCAAGGGCATCGCCGGGGCCTGGGAAGATGTCCCGGGGCAAATGCCGGACGGCGCGGTCATCATCGCCGCCATCACCAGTTGCACCAACACCAGCAACCCGCGCAACGTGATCGCTGCGGGCCTTTTGGCACGCAATGCCAACAAGCTGGGCCTGACGCGCAAACCCTGGGTCAAATCCTCGCTGGCGCCAGGTTCCAAGGCTGTGCAGCTGTACCTGGAAGAAGCAGGGCTTGAGAAAGAGCTGGAGCACCTGGGCTTTGGCATCGTCGCTTTCGCCTGCACCACCTGCAACGGCATGTCCGGTGCGTTGGACCCGGTGATCCAGCAAGAGATCGTCGAGCGTGACCTGTATGCCACTGCGGTGTTGTCGGGTAACCGCAACTTCGACGGGCGCATCCACCCTTACGCCAAGCAGGCGTTCCTGGCTTCGCCGCCGCTGGTGGTGGCCTACGCCATCGCCGGGACCATCCGGTTCGACATCGAGAAAGACGTGCTGGGCGTGGTCGACGGCAAGGAAATCCGCCTCAAGGATATCTGGCCGAGCGATGAAGAAATCGACGCCGTGGTGCGTGCCTCGGTCAAGCCGGAGCAGTTCCGCAAGGTCTACATTCCGATGTTCGCCATCGAGGAAGACCGTGGGCCGAAGGTGGCGCCGCTGTACGCCTGGCGCCCGATGAGCACCTATATCCGCCGTCCGCCGTACTGGGAAGGTGCCTTGGCCGGTGAGCGCACCCTGCGTGGCATGCGCCCGCTAGCAGTGCTGCCGGACAACATCACCACCGATCACCTGTCACCGTCCAACGCCATCATGATGGACAGCGCGGCGGGTGAGTACTTGGCGAAAATGGGCCTGCCGGAGGAGGACTTCAACTCCTACGCCACCCACCGTGGCGACCACCTGACCGCCCAGCGCGCCACCTTTGCCAACCCCAAGCTGTTCAACGAAATGGTGCGCAAGGATGACGGCAGCGTGAAGCAGGGTTCGTTGGCGCGCATCGAGCCGGAAGGCAAGGTGACCCGCATGTGGGAGGCGATCGAGACCTACATGGAGCGCAAGCAGCCGCTGATCATCGTCGCCGGTGCCGACTACGGCCAGGGCTCGTCCCGTGACTGGGCGGCCAAGGGCGTGCGCCTGGCGGGTGTCGAGGCGATCGTGGCCGAAGGCTTCGAACGCATTCACCGCACCAACCTGGTCGGCATGGGCGTGCTGCCGCTGGAGTTCAAGCCGGGTACGGACCGCAACACCCTGGGTCTGGATGGCAGTGAGACCTATGATGTGCTTGGTGAGCGCAAGCCGCGTGCAACGCTGACGCTGGTGGTTACCCGTCGCAATGGCGAGCGGGTCGAGGTGCCGGTGACCTGCCGGCTGGATACCGCCGAGGAAGTGTCGATCTACGAGGCGGGCGGGGTGCTGCAGCGCTTTGCCCAAGACTTCCTCGAAGCTTCTGCTTGAGTTTTTGGGGCTGCCTTGCAGCCCATTCGCGGGGCAAGCCCGCTCCCACAGGGTAAGTGTGGCGCTGCCGGTTTGCACTGTACCTGTGGGAGCGGGCTAGCCCCGCGAATGGGTCGCGTAGCGGCCCTAGGGTTATTGCATATTCAAACAGGACACTTAAGCAATGGCACACGCACCACAAATCAAGATCCCCGCCACCTACATCCGTGGCGGTACCAGCAAAGGCGTATTCTTCCGCCTGGACGACCTCCCCGAGCCGGCGCAGATCCCAGGCCCAGCCCGCGATGCGCTGCTGTTGCGGGTGATCGGCAGCCCCGACCCCTACGGCAAGCAGATCGATGGCATGGGCGGCGCGACCTCGAGCACCAGTAAAACGGTGATCCTCTCGCGCAGCATCAAGCCCGAACACGACGTCGACTATCTGTTTGGCCAGGTCAGCATCGACAAGGCCTTCGTCGACTGGAGCGGTAACTGCGGCAACCTGTCTGCCGCAGTCGGTTCCTTCGCCATCAGCAGCGGCCTGGTCGACCCGGCGCGGGTGCCGCGTAACGGCATCGCCACCGTACGTATCTGGCAAGCCAACATCGGCAAGACCATCATCGCCCATGTGCCGATCACCGAAGGTGAAGTACAGGAAACCGGTGATTTCGAGCTCGACGGCGTGACCTTCCCGGCGGCCGAGGTTCAGCTGGAATTCCTGGACCCAGCTGCCGATGAAGAGGGCGCAGGTGGGTCGATGTTCCCTACCGGCAACCTGGTAGATGACCTGGAAGTGCCAGGGGTTGGCACGTTCAGGGCAACCCTGATCAATGCGGGTATCCCGACCATCTTCGTCAATGCCAGCGATATCGGCTACACCGGCGCCGAGCTGCAGGACGCGATCAACGGAGACCCGCAAGCGCTGCTGCGCTTCGAGGCAATCCGTGCCTATGGCGCCGTGCGCATGGGCCTGATCGAGCATGTCGACCAGGCGGCCGGGCGTCAGCACACGCCGAAAGTGGCCTTCGTCGCGCCACCGAGCACCTACACTGCGTCCAGTGGCAAGGTGGTTGCGGCGGCTGACATCGACCTGTTGGTGCGTGCATTGTCCATGGGCAAGCTGCACCACGCGATGATGGGCACTGCCGCGGTCGCTATCGGTACCGCTGCCGCCATCCCAGGCACGCTGGTCAACCTCGCCGCCGGCGGGCGCGAGCGCAGTGCCGTACGGTTCGGTCACCCTTCAGGCACCCTGCGGGTTGGCGCCGAAGCGCGTCAGGTGAAGGGCGAATGGACGGTGACCAAGGCAATCATGAGCCGCAGTGCTCGCGTGCTGATGGAAGGCTGGGTGAGGGTGCCTGGCGATAGCTTCTGACGCACCACTGGCGCTCGGCGTTCGATGACTGGGGCTGCCAGGCAGCCCCACAATCACAGGAGCTGCAAATGAGCGCCAACGTGGACCTTAACCAGCGCCCGGACTACGACCGGGTGCTGCAAACCCTCGCCAACTACGTCCTCACCTACCGGGTCGAATCCCCGGAGGCACTGGACACCGCGCGCAACTGCCTGATGGACACCCTAGGCTGCGGCCTGCTGGCCCTGCGCTTCCCCGAATGCACCAAACACCTCGGCCCGTTGGTGGAAGGCACGGTGGTGCCGAATGGCGCCCGCGTGCCCGGCACCGCCTACCGCCTCGATCCGGTCAAAGCCGCCTGGGACATCGGCTGCATCGTGCGCTGGCTGGACTACAACGACACCTGGCTGGCCGCCGAGTGGGCGCACCCTTCAGACAACCTCGGCGGCATTCTGGCCGTGGCCGATCACCTGTCGCAAAAACACGTAGCAAAGGGTGAAAGCCCACTGCTGATGCGCGAAGTGCTCGAAGCCATGGTTATGGCGCACGAGATCCAGGGCGTGTTGGCGCTGGAGAATTCGTTCAATCGCGTGGGCCTGGACCACGTGATCCTGGTCAAGGTGGCCTCCACGGCCGTGTGCGCCAAGCTGATGGGGGCCAGCCGCGAGCAACTGCTGTCGGCATTGTCGCATGCCTTTGTCGATGGCCAGGCGCTGCGTACCTACCGCCATGCACCCAACGCAGGCTCGCGCAAGTCTTGGGCTGCTGGCGATGCGTCCAGCCGGGGTGTGCGCCTGGCCGATATCGCGCTGCGTGGCGAGATGGGTGTGCCTGGCGTGCTCACGGCGCCGCAATGGGGCTTCTATGACGTGTCATTCAGTCATACCAACAAGGACCTGGCGCTCAAGCCCTCTGCCCAGCAGGAGCTGCGCCTGCCACAGCCCTTGGCCAGCTATGTGATGGAGAACGTGCTGTTCAAAGTCAGTTTCCCGGCCGAGTTCCATGCCCAGACGGCCTGTGAAGCCGCCGTCCTGCTGCACCCGCAGGTGCGCAATCGCCTGCATGAGGTGGACCGTATTGTCATTACCACGCAGGAGTCGGCAATTCGCATCATCTCCAAGGTCGGCCCACTGGCCAATGCCGCTGACCGTGATCACTGCCTGCAGTACATGGTGGCGGTGCCGCTGATTTTTGGCCATCTGGTGGCCGAGCATTACGAGGATGTCTTCCACGCTGCCCACCCGAGTATCGACCGCTTGCGCGACAAGATGGAGGTGGTCGAGGACCCGCGCTTCACCCGTGAATACCTGGAGGCTGACAAGCGTTCGATCGCCAACGGCTTGCAGGTGTTTTTCAAGGATGGCAGCAGCACCGAGCAGGTCGTGGTGGAGTACCCGGTCGGGCACAGGCGTCGGCGTGGGGAGGGCATACCGTTGCTGGAGGCGAAGTTCAGGGAGAACCTGGCGACGCGGTTTGCGCGGCAGCGGTGTGAGGCGATTTTCGAGCTGTGCGAGGATCAGCAAAAGCTGGAAGCGACGGCGGTGCACAGGTTTGTGGATTTGTTCGTGATTTGAGGTTGCCAGTGCGCTCCTCTTCGCGGGGCAAGCCCGCTCCCACAGGGGCCGAGCAAACCTTGACTGCCCCCAGAAAATTGGATGGGTGTCCAACTTCTTGGGGACAGTCCAAACCCGTGGGAGCGGGCTTGCCCCGCGAAGAGGCCCGAGAGGGCAATAAAAAACCCCGGCATTTCTGCCGGGGTTTTTTCTTACAGCTTACTGCTGATTACGCCTGAACAACCGGGATCTTGGCGTTGGCCGCAGCCTCGCGGAACTCGGCGATCTGGTCGAAGCTCAGGTAGCGGTAGACGTCGGCAGCCATGCTGTCGATGTCCTGCGCGTACTGCATGTACTCTTCGACAGTCGGCAGTTTGCCGATGATCGAAGCGACAGCAGCCAGCTCGGCCGATGCCAGGTACACGTTGGTGGCGTCGCCCAGACGGTTCGGGAAGTTACGGGTCGAGGTAGAAACCACGGTCGAACCGGTCTGCACACGTGCCTGGTTACCCATGCACAGCGAGCAGCCTGGCATTTCCATGCGCGCACCGGCTTTGCCGTAGATACCGTAGTAGCCTTCTTCGGTCAGCTGGTGAGCGTCCATCTTGGTTGGCGGAGCCAGCCACAGACGGGTCGGAATGCCACCCTTGACCTTCTCCAGCAGCTTGCCGGCTGCGCGGAAGTGGCCGATGTTGGTCATGCACGAACCGATGAACACTTCGTCGATTTTCTCGCCCTGTACCGAAGACAGCAGGCGGGCATCGTCCGGGTCGTTCGGCGCGCAGAGCACAGGCTCTTTGACGTCGGCCAGGTCGATTTCGATGATTTCGGCGTATTCGGCATCGGCGTCGGCCGACAGCAGCTCAGGCTTGGCCAGCCAGGCTTCCATGGCCTGGGCGCGACGCTCCAGGGTGCGGGCATCGCCGTAGCCTTCGCCGATCATCCAGCGCAGCAGGGTGATGTTGGAAGTCAGGTACTCGGCGATGGCCTTTTCTGGCAGCTTGATGGTGCAACCGGCAGCCGAACGTTCTGCCGAGGCGTCGGACAGTTCGAACGCTTGCTCGACGGTCAGTTCGTCCAGGCCTTCGATTTCCAGGATGCGGCCGGAGAAGGCGTTTTTCTTGCCCTTCTTCTCGACGGTCAGCAGGCCCTTCTGGATGGCGTAGTAAGGGATGGCATGAACCAGGTCACGCAGGGTGATGCCAGGTTGCAGCTTGCCCTTGAAACGCACCAGGATCGACTCTGGCATGTCCAGCGGCATGACGCCGGTGGCGGCAGCGAAGGCCACCAGGCCGGAACCGGCCGGGAACGAGATGCCGATCGGGAAGCGGGTGTGCGAGTCGCCACCGGTGCCGACGGTGTCAGGCATCAGCATGCGGTTCAGCCAGCTGTGGATGATGCCGTCGCCTGGGCGCAGCGACACGCCGCCACGGGTGCGGATGAAGTCTGGCAGAGTGTGGTGGGTGGTGACGTCGATCGGCTTCGGATAGGCGGCAGTGTGGCAGAACGACTGCATGACCAGGTCAGCGGAGAAGCCCAGGCACGCCAGGTCTTTCAGCTCGTCGCGGGTCATCGGGCCAGTGGTGTCCTGGGAACCGACGGTGGTCATCTTCGGCTCGCAGTAGGCACCTGGGCGCACGCCCTGGCCTTCTGGCAGGCCGCACGCACGGCCGACCATCTTCTGCGCCAGGGTGAAGCCCTTGGTCGAAGCGGCAGGCTGTTCCGGTTTCTTGAACAGGTCGACAGGGCCCAGGCCCAGCTCGGCGCGGGCTTTATCGGTCAGGCCACGGCCAACGATCAGCGGGATACGACCACCTGCGCGGACTTCGTCCAGCAGCACTTCGGTTTTCAGCTCGAAGTTGGTGACCAGTTCGTCGCTGCCGTGACGGCGCACTTCACCTTTGAACGGGTAGACGTCGATGACGTCGCCCATGGCCAGGTTGGTGCAGTCGAACTCGATCGGCAGGGCGCCGGCGTCTTCCATGGTGTTGTAGAAGATCGGGGCGATCTTGGTGCCGAAGCAGAAGCCACCGGCGCGCTTGTTCGGCACGTACGGAATGTCGTCACCGAAGAACCACAGCACCGAGTTGGTGGCGGATTTACGCGAAGAGCCGGTACCGACCACGTCACCCACGTAGGCAACTGGGAAGCCTTTGGCCTTGACCGCTTCGATCTGGGCCAGAGGGCCGACCGAACCTGGCTGCTGTGGCTCGATGCCGTCACGGGCCATTTTCAGCATGGCCAGGGCGTGCAGCGGGATGTCAGGGCGCGACCAGGCGTCCGGGGCAGGAGACAGGTCGTCGGTGTTGGTTTCGCCAGGCACCTTGAACACGGTCAGGGTGTACTTGTCGGCGATGGCCGGACGCGAGGTGAACCACTCGCCGGCAGCCCAGGACTCGAGCACGGCCTTGGCGTGGACGTTGCCCGCCTTGGCTTTTTCGGCCACGTCGTGGAAGGCATCGAACATCAGCAGGGTGTGCTTGAGCTTTTCGGCCGCGACGGCGCCCAGTTCGGCGTCATCCAGCAGCGCGACCAGCGTTTCGATGTTGTAGCCGCCCTGCATGGTGCCCAGCAGCTCGGTGGCGAGCTTGCGGTCGATCAGCGGGGATTTGGTTTCGCCCTTGGCCACGGCGGACAGGAAGGCAGCCTTGACATAGGCAGCTTCGTCGACCCCTGGCGGTACACGGTTGGTGATCAGGTCTACGAGGAAGGCTTCTTCGCCGGCCGGCGGGTTTTTCAGCAGCTCGACCAGGCCTGCAGTTTGTTCGGCGTTCAGCGGCTGGGGCACGATACCCAGGGCGGCACGCTCTTCGATGTGTTTGCGGTAGGCTTCAAGCACAGTTATTACCCTCATCAGTGGTCCCTAAAGGGAGTCCGGGACGCTCATCCAGCATTCCCTGCACCCATGCGCAATGACGGCTTCTTGGGCCGCCCAGCCAGGGTCGCAGAGAATCCTTACAGAAGCTGCTTTCAAAGTTTTACGCCTGCAGAACGGGGAGCTGATGAGGGCTGGCACGGGCATGCGAGGGTGCATGGCCCGGGCCAACGCCGTTCTACCGGATTAACTGTGCTCGTGACGCTTTGAAAACAGCTTCCAACGGACATTGTTGCCTTGAAAAGGCCGGATGATTCTACGGCAAAAAAAGCCTGAAGGTAAGGCGGCGAAGATGACTTTAACGAGTGACCCTGGTTAGACAAAGGGCTAACATGGGCCCGTGTTCCACCGCCAAGCCGTTGTTTTTCATGTCCAACAAGTCCATCAAGACACCTTGCGTCGGCCTGTGCTCCACGGTGTACGGAGACACGGTATGCCGTGGCTGCAAGCGTTTTCACCACGAAGTGATCAACTGGAACGGCTACGACGATGCGCAGAAGCGTGCCGTGTGGCTGCGTCTGGAGCAATTGCTGGTGCAGGTGATGATGGCCAAGCTGGAAGTCTTCGACAAAAGTCTGCTGCGCCTGCAGTTGGAGCAGCGCTCCATCCGTTTCGTCGAGCAACAGTCGGAATATTGCTGGGCCTACCAGTTGATCGCCCGTGGGGCCCGGATGATCCGTGATCTGGAGGCTTACGGCATGGTATTGCTGCCGGAGTTTCGAGGTTGGGAGTTGCCGCAACTGCGCGACGCCATCGACCGCGAGTTCTTTCTACTGTCCGAGGCGCATTACCAGCGGTATATCGCCCCGAGCTTCTTGCGCGATGCCCTGGAGAATGGGAACGGCTGAGATTTCACTGGCCTCTTCGCGGGGCAAGCCCGCTCCCACAAGTGCCCCACACTATTCAGAATTTGCGGGGCACGTGTGGGAGCGGCCTTGCCCCGCGAAGAGGCCGGAAAACTTCTCGGCTCAGTCGCCGGTATATTCGCACCCGCTGGTGCAGGTCTCGTGAATGCGCACCTTCGACAGCTCTGGCAGCAACGGCTTGACCTGCTCCCAGATCCACTTGGCGATCACTTCGCTGGTGGGGTTTTCAAGGCCTGGAATGTCATTCAGGTAGTTGTGGTCCAGCTGTTCGTAGATCGGCTTGAAGATCGCCTTGATCTCGGAAAAATCACGAATCCACCCGGTGTGCGGGTCAAGTGGGCCGGTCAGGTGCAGGCCGACCTTGAACGAGTGACCATGCAGGCGACCACACTTGTGCCCGGCAGGGACGTGCGGCAGGCGGTGGGCCGATTCGAATGTGAACTCTTTGAAAATTTCCACGCTGTCAGAACTCTGTATGAATCAAGAATGCGCGCAGTTTATCATGGCGCCAGCTGTTTTCAGGTTGAATTAAGGACCGCTGGGTAATCTTAACCCCGTAGACAACTTGAACATCTCTCAGGAGAGAAGACACGATGAAAACCTTGACTGCCCTGTTCACCGCCGCCGCCCTTGCCCTGGGCGCCAATGCCGCTTTCGCCAAGGACGTTCAGCCTGACGAAGTGGTCAAACTGGTCAACGCCAAGACCATCAAGTCGCTGGATGAGCTGAAAGCCACCGCCATGGCCAAGCACCCAGGCGCCACGGTCACCGACTCGGAACTTGAAGACGAATACGGCCGCTACATCTACAAGGTCGAGCTGCGCGACGCACAGAACGTCGAGTGGGACGTCGACCTGGATGCCAAGACCGGTGAAGTACTCAAGGACGCACGAGACAACTGATGATCCCCTTACCGCGGCCGGCGCGATACCTGGCGCTTTCGCTGCTGGCTGTCTGCTCCCTGGCGGCTGCCCGTGATCTGGATCAGGACGAGGCCCTGGCGTTGCGCCAGAAGGGCGTCATCCTGCCGCTCGAGCAGCTGCTGGAAACCGCCCTGGGGCGTTACCCCGGGGCGCGTTTGCTGGAGGCCGAGCTGGAAGAGGACGACGATCGCTACGAATACGAAGTCGAGTTGCTGACTGCCGAAGGTGTGGTCCGCGAAATCAAGCTAGACGCCAGTACCGGTGCCCTGCTCAAAGACGAGGAAGACGACTGAATGCGCCTGTTGCTTGTCGAGGACAATGTCCCGCTGGCCGATGAACTGATCGCCGGCCTGCAGCGCCAGGGCTACGCCGTTGACTGGCTGGCCGATGGCCGCGATGCGGTGTACCAGGGCCAAAGCGAACCCTACGACCTGATTATCCTGGACCTGGGCTTGCCAGGCTTGCCGGGGCTCGACGTGCTGGCCCAGTGGCGTGCCGCTGGCCTGGCCACGCCAGTGCTGGTGCTGACCGCCCGCGGCTCCTGGGCCGAGCGCATCGAAGGCCTCAAGGCCGGTGCCGACGACTACCTGAGCAAACCCTTCCACCCCGAAGAGTTGCAGTTGCGCATCCAGGCGTTGCTGCGCCGTGCCCGTGGCCTGGCCAACCAGCCCACCTTGGAAGCCGCCGGGCTGCACCTGGATGAAAGCCGGCAGTGCGTGAGCCGTGACGGTGTCGATATCCAGCTGACCGCTGCCGAGTTTCGGCTGCTGCGTTATTTCATGCTGCACCCGCAGCAGATCCTGTCCAAGAGCCACCTGGCCGAGCACCTTTACGATGGCGAGACCGAGCGCGATTCCAATGTCCTTGAAGTGCACGTCAACCACCTGCGCCGCAAGTTGGGCCGCAGTGTGATCGAGACGCGCCGCGGGCAAGGCTATATCTACGCCGGGAGCGTCGCGTGAAGTCGATTCAGGCGCGGCTGAGCCTGGGTCTGGTGGCCGTGCTGGTGGTGGTGGGTGTGGTGCTGGCGCAACTCACTCTGTGGCTGTTCGAGGCGGGCCTGCAGCGCTACCTGGAAAACGGTTTGCGCAAGGAAAGCGAGAACCTGCTGGTGGCCTTGGTGCGGGGGCCTTCAGGTTTGCAGTTGGATGAGCGGCGCATTTCTGCGGCCTATCAGCGGCCGTTTTCCGGGTATTACTTTCGCATCGATTTTGACAACGGCACTTGGCGCTCGCGTTCGCTGTGGGACCTGGACATGCCCAAGCCCTCCGCCCCTGGGCTTTCCGATAGCCACGAGCTGGGCCCAGAGGGGCAGCAGTTGCTGGCGCTGCGTGCTGACTATCGCCGTCTAGGCCAGGACATCTCGATCAGCGTGGCGCAGGATTACTCACCGGTGCGTGAAGGCTTCCGGCGCATGCAGCAGATCGGCCTGGGCATGGGGCTGGTGGCGTTGATACTGGTGTTGGTGCTCCAGCGCGTCACGGTTAAGCGCTCATTGCGCCCGCTGGAGCGTGCCCGCCAGCAGATCGCCCAGCTGCAACAAGGGCAGCGCTCGCAACTGGATGCCGAAGTGCCTGTCGAGCTGGCGCCGCTGGTGGGGCAGATCAACCACTTGCTGAGCCACACCGAAGACAGCTTGCGGCGCTCGCGCAATGCCCTGGGCAACCTTGGCCATGCGCTGAAGACGCCGTTGGCGGTCTTGCTGAGCCTGGCGTCCAGCGCGCGCTTGGAGAGCCTGCCCGACGTGCGCGAGCAAATGCGCGCGCAGCTTGAGCACATTCAGCAGCGCCTGGCCCGCGAACTCAACCGCGCTCGCCTGGCGGGTGACGCTTTGCCCGGTGCCCAGTTCGACTGCGATGCCGAATTGCCGGGGCTGTTGGGCACCTTGGGCATGATCCACGGCGAAGGCCTTTTGCTTGAGCGGGACGTACCGCCGGGTCTGCTGTTGCCGTGGGACCGCGAGGACGTTCTGGAGTTGCTGGGCAACCTGCTGGACAACGCTTGCAAATGGGCAGATTGCGAAGTGCGCCTGGGCATTGCACCGAGCGACGGCGGTTACCGGCTGTGGGTCGACGATGATGGCCCAGGTATTCCAGAAAGCCAGCGCCTGCAGGTGCTGGAGCGGGGCTCGCGGCTGGATGAGCAGGTCGATGGGCATGGCCTGGGGCTGGGCATCGTGCGCGATATCGTCGAGGCCTGGGGCGGGCGGCTGGCGCTGCTTCAGAGCCCGTTGGGCGGGTTGCGGGTCAGCATCGACTTGCCGCGCAGGGTTAGATAATGCTGGGGCCGCTTCGCGCCCCTTTCGCGACGCAAGGCCGCTCCCACAGCATTGCCGCAACGGGCCTGTGAGCAGATCACCACTGCAAAAAAATTGCAGTACAGGCGCATTTTTTTGAATTGGCCCTCGCCAATCCCACCCGGCACAATCCCCGCACGAAACTTCCCAGTTTCCATCTCTCCACGGACGGAGCCCCTTGCGCTATTGCTCTGGCAATACAGGGCCCAGGCCAGCGCGGCTGGGCTTTCTTTTTAATCAGAAAAACTACGATTTCGATTATTCACATGCCTGCCTCGCGTTCCGAAAGTCGTCTGCAGCGGCTGTTACCCGCACCCCTGAATATCCCCCCCAAAGAATGGCTGCGCGCAGGTGTTGGCGCCTTGCTTGGCTTGTTCCTGGCCGGCTGGCTGACCAGCATGGCCTATGGCCCTGGCATCGCTTTGCACCTTCTGGGCCCTTTGGCCGCCTCGGCCGTGTTGGTATTTGCCGTGCATTCCGGGCCTTTGGCCCAGCCCTGGCCCGTGCTGGGCAGTTACGCCCTGGCGGGCGCCGTCGGCCTGGCCATGCGCCAGGGTTTCGGGCCCGAACTTTGGGTGGCGGCTGCTGCCCTGGCGCTCTCGGTACTGGTGATGTGCCTGTTGCGCTGCCTGCACCCGCCGGGCGGCGGTGTGGCGGTCAGTGCGGTGCTGGCCGACCCCGGCCTGGCCGGCCTGGGGGATCACCTGCTGGAGCCGGTGCTGCTCAATGCGCTGATTCTGGTGGCAGTGGCAGTGGTCTACAACCGCCTGACTGGCGTGCGTTACCCCAAAGGCACGGCCTCACGCAAAGAGCTGCATCACACCCACGATCCGCTGCCCAGCGAGCGTGTCGGGGTCAGCGGCGCCGACCTGGACCAGGCCCTTGAAGAGCTGGGCGAGTTCGTCGATGTCACCCGGGACGAGCTGGAGCGCATTATCCTCGCCACCGAACAGCATGCCTTGCAGCGCAGCCTGGGCGGTATCACTGCAGCCTCCGTGATGTCGCGCGATGTGCAGTTCGCGTCACCGGACACCACCCTGGAGCAGGCGTGGAAGCTGCTGGCCAGCCACCACCTGAAAACACTGCCGGTGCTGCAGCACGGCAAGCTGGTCGGCATCGTCAGCTTAAGTGACCTGGTAGGGCCGGCCATGCAACGCGGGCGGTTCCGCTGGCGCGGCCTGTTCGGGCGCAAGGCAGTGCGCATGGAGCAGGTGATGAGCCGGCGGGTGGTCAGTGTCAGCAGCCAGCACCCGCTGGAACGCCTGCTGCCCTTGTTGTGCGAGCAAGGGCTGCACTGCCTGCCGGTGCTCGACAATGGCCAGCTGGTCGGGGTGGTCACCCAGACCGACCTGATCGCCGGCCTCAAGCGGCAATTGCTGAGCGCCGCCGGCAGTGCCTCAGATAACCGGGTCCCAGCGCTGTGACCAATCGCTGGCGCCGGCAGCCACCAGCTGGCGAAGTATCGCGAAGGCCTGTTGCAGCGCTTCGCTGTCGCGCTTGCGCGGGTACACCAGAAACGTCGGGTAGGTGAACTCCGGCGCCTGCGGCACGCGCTCGAACACGCCGCTGTCCAGGTAAGCCTGCACCACGCGGGTACGGAAGTAGCCACTGCCGCCCTGGTCGAGGATGAACTGCAGGGCCAGCGGCCCGAGGTTGAAACTCAGTGCCGGGCGCGCGCAGTCGGGCAGGGCGGCGTCGTGTTGGCGGCGGAACGCCTCGCCCCAGTCGATGTAGATGTACGGTTCAGGCTGATCGACCCGGCGCACGCGGATCAGCTTCTCTTCCATCAACTGCTCGACTTGCAGGCCTGGCCCGTAGGTCGGCTGATAGACCAGCGCGGCGTCCAGCAGGCCCATTTCGACCTTGCGCAGCAGCGATTCGCCGTCGCTCACTTCGCTGCGGATGGCATGGCTGGGCAGTTCGCGGTGCAGCGCACTGACCCAATCGAGCATCATCGGGTTGCCCAGGCTCACTTCGCCGCCCACATGCAGTACCTGCTGACAACCTTCGGGCAGCGGCAGGTCGCGGCGCGCCGCTTCCCAGGTCTGCACCAGCTGGTTGGCATAGCTGACGAAGGCCTCACCATCGCTGGTCAGGCTGGCGCCGTTGCGGCTGCGCACGAACAACTGGCAGCCCAGTTGCTGCTCAAGGCGCTGGACCCGCGCCGTGATCGCCGTTTGTGACACGAACAGGCGTTCGGCGGCGGCGACCAGGCTGCCGCAGCGCACGATTTCCAGAAAGGTACGGGCCTGATCAATGTCCATGGGCTGCTCGGTGGCTAAAAGGGGCGGCCTATTCTAGAGGCTTTGCACCGTTATGGGGCGTATTCGTGTTGTCTGCAAATTTGCAGGTCGGTTGTGACTTTAGTCCCATGGCGCGCCCGGCGTGGCGGTCCATACTCAAGTTTCGCCCTTCAATAACAACAAGTACCGGGTTCCCTTCGACATGAGCTATCAGCACAGCTACGCCCATTCCATCGCCGACCCTGCCGTTTTCTGGGCCGAGCAAGCCGCGCACCTGGCCTGGCACCGCAAGCCTTCCCTGACCCTGCAGGAAAACCCAGACGGCACCCACCGCTGGTTTGCCGACGGCCGCCTGAACAGCTGCCACCTGGCACTCGACCATCAGATCGAACAAGGCCGTGGCGAGCAGTTGGCGCTGATCTACGACTCGCCGGTGACCGGTACGCAACAGACGTATACCTACCGCCAGCTACGCGACGAGGTGGCACGCCTGGCCGGTTTGCTGCGCCAGTTGGGGGTCGGCAAGGGCGATGGGGTGATCATCTACATGCCCATGGTGCCGCAGGCGGCCATGGCCATGCTGGCGTGCGCGCGGATTGGTGCAGTGCATTCGGTGGTGTTCGGCGGTTTTGCCGCCAACGAGCTGGCCTTGCGCATCGATGATGCCCGGCCCACGTTGCTGCTGACGGCGTCCTGTGGCCTGGAGTTCGACCGGGTAATCGAATACAAGCCGCTGGTCGATCGTGCCCTGCAGTTGGCCCGTCACCAGCCGCGCAACGTGCTGGTCCTGCAACGCCCCCAGGCCACCGCCCAATTGCAGCCCGGCCGCGACCTAGACTGGCAGCAGGCGTTGGCAACGGCCGAGCCGGTGGCCCCTGTCGAGCTGGACGCCGGTGACCCGCTGTACATCATGTACACCTCCGGCACCACTGGAAAGCCCAAGGGCATCGTGCGTGAAAACGGCGGCAACGCGGTTGCGCTGTGCTATGCCATGCGCCACATCTACGGCATGCAGGCGGGCGATGTGTGGTGGGGTATTTCTGACGTGGGTTGGGTGGTGGGCCATTCGCTGATCGTTTACGGGCCGTTGATGAGCGGCTGCACCACGGTGTTCTACGAGGGCAAGCCGATCCGCACCCCGGACGCCTCAGCCTACTGGCGCGTGGTCGAGCAATACAAGGTCAACGCGTTGTTCTGTGCGCCGACCGCCATGCGCGCCATTCGCAAGGAAGACCCGGACGGTGCGCTGATCAAAGGGCACGATCTGAGCTCGCTGCGCCAGTTGTTCCTGGCCGGGGAAAAACTTGATTCAAGCACCCACGAATGGTTGGAGCGGGTCACTGGCAAACCTGTGCACGACCATTGGTGGCAAACCGAGACCGGCTGGCCGGTCACCGCGCCCTGCGTTGGGCTGGAGGGCAGCGCGGCACGTGCAGGGTCGAGCAACCGCGCGGTGCCGGGTTACCACGTGCGTGTCCTGGACGATGACGGCCATGTGCTGGGGCCGAACCACCAGGGGTCGATTGTGATCGCGCTGCCGTTGCCGCCTGGGTGCAGCCAGACGCTGTGGGGCGATCACGAGCGCTACCTGCAAGCGTACCTGCGCACTTACCCGGGCTACTACCACACGGGCGATGGCGGCTACCTGGACGATGACGGCTTCGTCTACATCATGGGGCGCACGGACGACGTGATCAACGTCTCTGGGCATCGCCTGTCCACCGGTGAAATGGAGGACCTGGTGGCGCGTCACCCGGCCGTGGCCGAGTGCGCGGTGATCGGCGTGCATGACGATATCAAGGGTCAGGTGCCGTTGGCGCTGGTGGTGCTGAAAGATGGCGAGGGCATTGCCGAATCGCAGTTGCTGGTGGACCTGGTTGGCAGTGTGCGCGAAGAAATCGGTGCGCTGGCGTGTTTCAACCGGGTGCGATTGGTCAAGCGGCTGCCCAAGACCCGGTCGGGGAAAATTTTGCGGGCGGTGCTGCGCAAGATTGCCGATGGGCAGGATTATGTGCCGCCGTCGACCTTGGATGATCCGGCGGTATTAGGGGAGATCGAGGCGGTGTTGGCGGACCTGCCACGGGCGGGTTGATTCGGTGGTAGTGATGGCCCATTCGCGGGGCAAGCCCGCTCCCACAGGAAGCCCAGGGCTTTCAGGTTCGGTGACATGCCGGTGGGAGCGGGCTTGCCCCGCGAATGCGCCAGTTCAGCCAACAAAGTACTCAGGCCCCACCTGATGCAACTGCCCCAAGCGGCTGCGGGTGCGCATCAGGTCGGCAATCGCTCCGCCCAGGCTTTCGTCCAGCGGCCGCCGCCCGATCACTGTCACCTGCTTGTCCTGGTCATACAGTACATCCACCAGGTTAACGAACCGCTGCTGCGCTGCCAGCGAACATTCCGACAGGTCGTCCAGCCCATCGATGACCCACGCATCGTACTGCGCCGCCAGTGCCAGGTAATCGATCACCGCGGTGGGCTGTTCGCACAGGTCGTCGAAGGCGAACATCACCTGCCGGTCGATACTGGCCAGCACGCGCAGGCTGCGTTTATTGATGTCCAATGTGGCCGGCTGCGCGTCCGGTACGTTCACCGCCTGGCGTTGCTCGGCAGTGCCCGGCCACACATAGTGCCCCTGGGTAAAACGCTGATGCTCGCGGTTGGCCGGCAGGCTGCGAAAGTCGGTGTCGCCACCGACTTCCAGCACTCGCATGCGTCCGTTGATCAGGCGGATCACCGGCAGGAAGCGTTCGTGGTACAGCGGATTGGGCAGCAGGCCTTCAGGTGCATAGTTCGACGTTACCAACAGGAAAACCCCACGCTCGAACAGCGCGGTGAACAGCCGAGTGAGCAGCATGGCATCGCCGATGTCATGCACATGGAACTCGTCGAAGCACAACACCCGGCACTGGCCAATCAGCTCGTCCAAGGTAGCGCCCAGTGCATCATCCAGCGCGCGGTGGCGGTGCATGCCCTGGTGCAGGCGGGCAAAAAAATCATGGAAGTGCAGGCGTCGTTTGGCCTCTACCGGCACAGCCTGGAAAAACCCGTCGAGCAGCCAGCTTTTGCCGCGGCCGACCGAGCCGTGCAGGTACAGGCTGCACGGTTGCCCGTGTTCCAGCTGCGCCAGTTGCTCGGCCATGCTGTGGATGACCCGGCGTTGGCCGTCGCTGAGCTGGTAGCCACGGCTGCACGCCTTGTCTTCGAACCAGGCCAGCAGTTCGCTTTCAGGGGCAGTGTTGGCGCGCAGGCGCTGGCCAAGCTGACGCAGCGGGGTAGGGATCCAGGCAGGCAAATCGATAGCTCCTTGGTCGATGGCGGTGCAGGGCGCAGCTTGCGCGACGGTCGCCATTTTGACCAATAGAGAAAGCAGTGGGCAATGATCGCCTGACGAGATAGGTCGAGCGCCCGCTTAGGCTTTGCGCTCCAGCTGGCGCTCGATCATGTACTTCACCGTCAAGCGGCGCTCCTTGAGGTGGCGCAGGTCTTCGTCGACGAAGTTGCCGGCCGAGATCGATTCGGCGGCCAGCACCTGGTTGTCGATGTCCATGTACTCGTCCAGCAGGCGGTCGAGGGCTTTGTCTTGCTGGCGACGTTGCTGGACGATTTCCCGCGGGTAATGCAGGTCTTGGTAAAGGTCGTGTGAGACAGGCATGGATACCTCCTTGGTCAATGAATGCGCCTATCTGATTGGAAAGGCGAAATGCGATTGTGTTGAAGCCATGCAGGCGGAAAGCGACGGATGGTTGCCAAGATGGGGTATTGGCAGAGGGAAGGGACTAACTTGCTGTTTTAAAGCATTTTTTTTACATCAGGGGGTTCACAGGCCGAAAGAATGTTGTTAAAGTGCCGCGCATTCCAAGACAACAACCCAGTTGTCACTCAGTTGGAATTGTCAGAGCAGCGTTTGCTGCATCTCGATACAGGGGCGTCGCCAAGCGGTAAGGCAGCAGGTTTTGATCCTGCCATGCGTTGGTTCGAATCCAGCCGCCCCTGCCATTTTCTGATTCAACTCATTATTTCTTCCCGGTGCTTAGCCAGATAAGCGCTGGGTTTCGTCGTTTCCGGTTTTTAGTCCTGGCATGCCCGCCAAACTGTAGGAGCAGCCTTGTGCTGCGAAGAGGCCAGTGACAGTCAGGGAATGTCCGCTGCGGCTGCCGGCCTCTTCGCAGCACAAGGCTGCTCCTACAGTTAGCGTGCATACAGAAGGTACAGTTGTCGTGCATACAACAGGTGCTGTAAAGCTACGCCGAGACCCGCAGCAATTCACTCAGCACCCGCGCCAGTTCATCGGCCTGCACCGGTTTTTGAATCACCAGGCTGCCGGGCAGTTCCAACCCTTCCAACTCCGCATACCCCGTCAGAAACACCACCGGTAAACGCGGGTGTCGCTCGCGCGCTGCCAGGGCCAACTGCGCGCCATTGAATTCGGGCATGGCGAAATCGGTCAGCAGCAGGTCGATGCCGTCGTCGAGCAATGCCAATGCCTGTTCGCCACTGTGTGCCTGGCGCACCTGATAGCCGTACTGGCGCAGCACATCGCCGAGCATGTCGCGTACCAGGTGGTCGTCATCCACCAGCAAGACAGTGTGGTTTTGGCCACTGTCACCGATCGGCTGGGAAACCTCTGGCATCACGGGCTCGCTCTGCGCTTCACCTTTGACCGCCGGCAGGTACACCGCCACCTGTGTGCCGCGCCCAGGCACGGTGTCAATGCGCACGCCGCCGCCCGACTGCTTGGCGAAGCCAAACACCTGGGCCAGGCCAAGCCCCGAACCCTTGCCGATGTCCTTGGTGGTGAAAAACGGCTCGAACACTTTGGCCAGCACGTCTTCGCTCATGCCGCAGCCGGTATCGCGGATGCTCAGCATCACGTACTCGCCGGGGTCTGGGTCTTCCGGGCGCTGGGGGCGGGCCTCGATGTGGGTGTTGCGGGTGTAGAGGGTCAGTTGGCCGCCGTCGGGCATGGCGTCGCGGGCATTGATCGCCAGGTTGAGGATGATCATCTCGGTCTGGGTCGGGTCGGTCAGTGCCTGCCACAGGTGCGGGTCCAGGTCCAGGCGCACCGACACGTTACCGCCCAGGGTGCGGCGCAGCAGTTCTTCAAGACCGGCCAGCGTCCGGTTCAGGTTCAGCGGCACGGGCTCCAGGCGCTGGCGCCGGGAGAAGGCCAGCAACTGCGAGGTCAACTTTGCACCGCGTTCGCCTGCTTCACGGATGTGTGTGAGGCGGGTACGCGCTTTGTCCAGGTCGGCCTTGTTGAGGTCTCTTTCAAGGAAGCTGGCACCGGTGAGGATCACCGTCAGCAGGTTGTTGAAGTCGTGCGCCACACCCGCGGTCAGCTGGCCGACCGCTTCCAGACGCTGCATTTGTTGCAGCGCGGCCTCGATACGCTCGCGTTCGGTGATTTGTTCACGCAGGCGGGTGTTGGCCTCGGCCAGCCCCAGGGCGGACTCACGCTCGCTGGTGATGTCGCGGGCCACCACATACAGCAGGGTGTCTTCGGGTACCACCACCCAAGATAGCCAGCGCTGCTGGCCGCCGGCATGCAGGATGCGGCCGACAAAGCGCGCGCTGGTGCGGCCGTGGGCGAGGGCGGCCAGTTCCGTGAGGAAAAGCTCCTGATCGGGCTCGGGCAGCAGGTGCAACAGTGACGTCTGGCTCAGGCGTTCGCGCGAAAGGCCCAGGCTGGCTTCCCAGGCTGGGTTGAGGGCGACCGGTGTGAGGTCTTTGTTCAGCACCGCCAACAAGTCTTGCGACAGCTCCCAGGCGCGGTCGCGTTCACGGGTACGGCGCTCGACCCGTTCGCCAAGCATCTCGTTCAGTTGCTTGAGGGCGAGGGTGGCCTGGCGTTGGGTGTGAATGTCCTGCAGCACGCCAGAAAAGCGCACGCACTGGTCATCGACGAACTGGCTCTGGCCACTGCTGAGCAGCCAGCGGGGTTCCAGGCCGTGGGGTTGCGCGATGCGGAACTCGACCCGGTAGTGGCCGCCGCTCTCGGGGCGCATGGCATGCTCCACGGCGTCGCGGACCATGGCCAGGTCTTCGGGGTAGATACCGGCGAAGAACACGTCCAGGGTCATTTCGGTGCTGGTGGGCAGCCCGAACAAGGTCTTGCAGCGGTCGTCCCACAGCAACAGGCCTTCCTGTGGGCGCAGGTCCCAGGTGCCCATGCCGGCGGCGTCGATGGCGATGCGGGCGCGCGCCTCGACATCCGCCAGCGCTTCTTCGGCGCGGCGCCGACGCTGGCGTTCCTGCACTTCGGTCAACGCCCGGCGCACGGCCTTTGGCAGCAGCGGCAGGTTTTTTTTCAGTACATAGTCGGTGGCACCCAGGCGGATCATCTCCACCGCGTGCTCTTCACCGTAGATGCCGGAGAGGAAGATGAACGGGGTGTCTGGCGCCAGGCGCTGGGCGATGGCCAGCACGTCGGTACCGGACGAGCCGGGCAGCACACAGTCGCAAAGGATCAGGTCGTAGTGGCTCTCACGCAGGGCGTGTTCGACGCCGACATGATCGAACACCAACTGCGACTGAACGTGCAGCCCGCTACGCTCCAGGCGCAGCAGGGTCAGCTCGGCGTCCATCGAGCTGTCTTCGACCATCAAGAGTTTCAGCGGCGTTGGCAGCATCTTCGCGTTGGCCTCAGTTGCTGCCGCGGCGGTTTAGGCGCAGCGAGCCGGGTGGCGGTTCGTTGAGCACGGCCCAGAACACCCCGAGGTCGGAGATGGCGGCGACGAATTCCTTGAATTCCACGGGCTTGACCACGTAGGCATTGACCCCCAATTCGTAGGCGCGCAACAGGTCGGGCTCCTCCCGCGACGAGGTCAGCATCACGGTCGGGATGCTGCGCAGGTCAGGGGTGGTGCGAACTTCCTTGAGCACTTCCAGGCCATCGACTTTGGGCAGTTTCAGGTCCAGCAGCAGCACGGCGGGGTTGCCACCGTCGCGTTCGGCATAGGCATTGCGGCGCAACAGGTAGTCGAGCGCATCGGCGCCGTCACGCAGCACGATGACTTCGTTGGCCAACTGGCTGCGCTCCAGCGCCAGCAGCGTCAGCTCCAGGTCCCGGGGGTTGTCTTCTACCAGCAGGATAGGTTTGAGCATGATGGTACAGGGGCCTCATGTAGTCGCGGCGGGGCGCGGGAGGGTGAAATGGAAACTGGCGCCCTGGTCGATCTGGCCTTCGGCCCAGACACGGCCGTCATGGCGCTCAATGATGCGGCGTACACTTGCCAGGCCTATCCCGGTGCCTTCGAAGTCTTCCATGCGGTGCAGGCGCTGGAACACGCCGAACAGCTTGTTGGCGTAGGCCATGTCGAAGCCTACGCCGTTATCGCGGATGCACACCTCGACCTCGTCTGTGTGCTCCTGGGCGCGGATCTCGATGCGCGCAGGGTCGCGACCGCGGGTGTATTTGATGGCGTTGCCAATCAGGTTTTGCAGCGCCAGGTTGATGAACGCCGGGTCAGCGATCACCTTGGGCAGGGGGGCGATGTCCCAGACAATTTCGCGCCCCTGGTAGTCCGGTGCCAGCTCGGCGCGTATGGCGTCGACCAGGGCATTGAGGTCGACATCCGACAGGCGCAGGGCCGAGCGGCCCATTTGCGAGAAATTCAGCAGGTTGTCCACCAGGCTGCCAGCGAACTGCGCGGCTTCGCCTATGTGCTGCAGAAAACGCCGGCCGCGCTCGCTCAGGCCTTGGCCTTCGATTTCGCCGAGCAACTCGGTGTACCCAGCAATGTGCCGCAAGGGCGCACGCAGGTCGTGGGACACGCTGTAGGAAAAGGCTTCGAGTTCTTTGTTCGAGCGGCGCAGTTCGCCGGCCAGTTGTGCCAGCTCTTCGGCCTTGCGCAGGACGATACCCAGCACGGCAGTGCGCAGCTCCACCACGCCTTCGACGATCAACGGGTCCCAGGCTTGGCAAAAGCCGCGTACTTCTTCCTGCCAGCGTTCAAAGCTGTGCCGTGGGTCGAGTTGGCCTTGCGGGCCGACCTGTTTACTTGGCTGCCCGGCCCAGTTGACCGTGCGCACCTGCTCGGGGCGGAACCACAGCAGGTAGTGCGAGTGGATTTGAGAGATGGCCACTGCCAGCACACCGCCGACATGGTCTGCCAGTTCAGGCAGCTCGTCGATGTCGCGGCGTACGTTGTCGCTGTGAAAGACCGTGTCCTCACCGCGCTGGGCCAACCAGTGCACCAGCGCCGTGACTTGCGCCTGCGGTGGCGTCTTGCCGATCAGGTCACAACGGTCGGCGGAGATCACTGCGGCGCCGCTGGCTCCGGCGAACTCCAGCAGCACATCGGGCAGGTCGCGCAGGCCCTCACTGACGCTGTCGTGATCGGCCATTGACGAGATCATCCGCACGATGTGCTGGCGCAGGTCGAGCAGCGTACGCGTGCTGGCGTGGGATTCACGCGACTCGATCTGCAGCGACAACACGCTGGCCAGCAGCTCACAGGCGGTACGGGTACGCAGGTCCACCGGGCGTGGCTGGTCATGGTGGCAGGACACCAGCCCCCACAGTTGCCCGTCGACCACGATCGACAGCGACATCGAGGCCAGCGTGCCCATGTTGCGCATGTATTGCAGGTGCACCGGCGACACGCTGCGCAGCGCGGCGAAACTCATGTCTAGCGCCTTGCCGGTGCGGGGGTTGGCGGCGGGTACCAGCGTGGAGGGCTGGTAGTTGGCGTCTTCGATCACGCGGATGCGGTTGACCCGATACAGTTCGCGCGCCTGGCGCGGGATGTCCGAGGCGGGGAAGCACAGGCCCAGGTAGCTGGGGTAGCCGGGGTCGGCCACCTCGGCCAGCACCTGGCCGTTGCCTTCGCTGTCGAACCGGTACGCCTTGACGCGGCCGAACCCGGTGATGCGCTTAAGCTGTTCCACCGACTGCTGCAGCAGGTCTTCAAGGCTGGCGGCCATGTGCAGGTTGCCGACGAAGCTGCGCACCAGTGGGTAGTAATCACCTTGCTCAGCCAGGTCGGCCGGCAAGCGCACGGGCTCGAACTCGACGATCAGCACCTGGTCGTGACGGTGGGCCAGCACGCGCAGCTTGTCGCGCCAGGGCGCACCCGGGCGCAGGCACACGTCGCCGATATGGAACGGAAAGGCCTCGTCGTCGGGCAGGCGTGCAAGGTGCGCGCGCATATCGAAGCCGTCACCGACCAGCTCGGCCAAGGCGCAGCCCAGCAGCTCCCTGGCGGGCAGGCCTAGCCAGTGCTCGGCGTTTTCGCTGGCCTGGAGGATGTGCAGGTCGGTCTCGTCCAGCACCAGCAGAAACCCGTGGGGCTGGATGCTGCCCGGCACCTGGATCGGCTCCTGGGCACAGCGCTCTACGGCCTCAGCGAGGGGGTTGTCTGCAGTTATCAATGAAAACGCTCCTGTCATGCCCGCCCATACAGCGGTCACGTGTCTGGTGCAGGACGATGGTTGACATGCACCGTACCAGAATGTCGGCTGATTTGCCGGCTCATGGCCATTGGAGGCACTGTGCGACGAGGGGTTCGGTGGCATCGAAGATTTTTTCGCGGTGGCCGCGAACGCCCGCTATCGCTTTATCGCTAATACAAAAAAATGGCTTGAAGCCATCACTGCTATTGCACCCCGCTGCTACGCTCCAATGGGTACACAGCTTCAATGCAAAGCGTCAGCACACAGCGATAAGGATTATAAAGTGACGGAACGCTTTTTGGCCGCGTTGTTTGGCCTGTTGTTGAGCGGCAGTGCCGTAGCGACGGACTTTCTCGTTGAAGTGCGGGTCCTGGTGCAGCGAGGCTGCATGCTGGTCAACCAGACGCGAGATGCCGGGGCACAAGCGCTGGGCCTGATCGACCTGGGCAGTGCCGCGCGGCTCGATGGCCCAGGCGCGCCCTTGAGCGGTGTACTGCACAGCCAGCGGCCGCCACGCCTGGAATGCAACCCCGACACGCCCTATCAGGTGCGGGTCGATGGCGGCCAGCACGGTGGCGCAGGTGAACTGCGCTTTCTGGCCAACGACGACAGCAAGGCCCGGCCTATTCCTTATCGCTTGTACCGCGACCCCGCCTGGCGCGAGCCGTTGGCGGTCGATGTCGCGCACTCGGCGCGGGTGCCGAGCAGCGGTTCGATCGAACTGCCGCTCTATGCCCGCATCGACAAACTGGCCTGGGTACCACAGGCAGGCCTGTATGGCGACCTGCTCAAGATCACGGTCACCTGGTAAGGACGCCACCATGCACAAGGATGCGACGCCATGAACCGCACCTCGATCCTGCTGCTTACCCTCGGCCCGCTGCTGTTGCCCGGTGGCGCGGCCCATGGGACCACGACCGGGTTCATCCAGGCGCGGCTGGTGATCAGTGCGGCCTGCCAGATCAGCAGCGGCACCGACCAGCCTGCAACCCTGGGCAACCCTGGCCTGATGGACTTCGGTGAGCGTGGCCCGAATTGGGACCAGCCACTGCGCAGCCGGGTCGACGAAGTGGCCGGCGAGGGCAGCTTGCAGATCAGTTGCACGCCCGAGGTCAGGGCCTTCAACGTGCGGATCAACGGCGGCCTGAATGGCAATGACGGCGTACGGCGCCTGAGCAACGGCCGTGAACTGATCCCTTATCAACTGGCGGTGGACCCGGGTGGCAACAGCCGCTACGGCATCGGCCAGGCCCGCGCCTTCACCATCAGCAGCACTCAGCAGATACCGATTCCGATCTACGGCGTGGTAGTGGCGCAACCGCGCGCGCTGCCTGCCGGGCTGTACCGCGACACCCTGAGAGTGACCCTGGACTGGTAACCACGCAAGGAGACTCCGATGCGCACGAACCTCACCCGCTGCATCCTCGCCGGCCTCGGTTTGGCCTTGGCTTCCCAGGCCCAGGCCGCCTCGGTGACCGGTAACATCACCTCGACGCTGACACTGATCGCGGCCTGCCAGGTCAATGGCAGTTCCGCGAGCTCAGGGTTGAACTTCGGTACCCTCAACTTCGGCACCCAGGATGCCCTGTTCGGTACTGCCAACGCCCAGGTGCTTGGCGGCACGGGTAGCGCCCTGAGCATCCTGTGTTCGGCGGGCAGCATCCCGGCGATCCGCGTGCGGGCCGGTAGCCACGATGGCCAGTCCAGCGGCGGCACGCGTGCACTCGCCGATGGCGCCGGCAACTTCGTGCCCTACGACTTCTACACCGATACCGGGCGCACCCAGGTTCTGGTCATTGACGCCACCATCACCTTGCCGACCAGTACCGGCGTGGCCCAGACCGTCAACCTGTATGGCCAGGCACGCGGCAAGGCGGGCCTGCCAGCGGGGGTGTACACCGACACGGTGGCCGTCGAGCTGACCTTCTGAGCCATGCGCGGTTGGCTGGCAAGTGGCATCACGGGTATCAGTGTGCTGCTGGCCACGCCCCTGGGGGCGGTGCCCACCAGCACGTTCCAGGTGAATGCGCAGATCGTCGCCGGTTGCCTGGTGGTCGGTGGTGTGAGCAACTATGGGACGCTCGACTTCGGCACCCAGTCGGCGCTGGCCAGTGGCACCCTGAGCACCTCGCTGGGGGGCGCCAGCGTGACGTTTCAGTGCACACCCGGGGTAACCCTGAACATGAGCCTGGACGGCGGCCAGAACAACGCCAGTGGCACTCGCAACCTCAAGCGTACGGGCGGCACGCAAGTGTTGGCCTACCAGTTGTACCGCGACGCGGCGTACAGCCAAGCCTTCGGCATTGGCCAGAGTGTGGCGGTCAGTTACACCGACCCCACGTCCATCAAATTGCCGGTGTACGGCAGAACCCAGTTGACCGGCACGCTGCCGGCAGGGACCTACACCGATGTAGTGCAAGTGACGGTGACCTGGTGAAACGGCCAGCACCCATGACAGCAGTCTAAGGAGAGTGGCATGTGGGCAGGCGCGAAGTGGGCGCGTGGTTTGATCGGGTTATCGCTGCTGGCAAGCCTGCCGGCGGGGGCAGCCACCTCGGTGCTGATCTGGCCGATTGACCCGGTGCTGGAGGCTGACCAGAAGGCCGGCGCACTGTGGCTGGAAAACCGCGGCACTGCGCCGGCGAACCTGCAGGTGCGGGTGTTCGCCTGGCGCCAGGGTGATTACCAGGAGCAGTTTCAGGCACAGCGCGACATCATTGGCAGCCCGCCCGTGGCCAATATCGCCCCGGGGCAAAAGCAGTTGATCCGCCTGACCCGTACCGGCAGTTCGCCCGCCGGCCAAGAGCAGGCCTATCGCATCATCATCGACGAAATCCCCCCAGCAGTCCCGGCAGACAACGCCAGCCAGGGCGCTACGGCCGCGATCCGCCTGCAGATGCGTTATTCGGTGCCGCTGTTCGTCTACGGCGAAGGGTTGTGGGGCAAGGCCGACCCTGAAGGCAAACGTAATGCCGAAGGGGTGGGCAAGCCGCAATTGAGCTGGCACGCAGTGACCGTGCAGGGCAAACCCTACGTCGAGCTGCGCAACACCGGCCCGGTGCATGCGCGCCTGACCGATGTGGTGGTGCAGCAAGGCAGCCAGAGCAAACCGTTGGCCGAAGGCCTGCTGGGCTATGTATTGCCCGGTGCCAGCATGCGTTGGCCGGCGCCGCTGGCGCCGAGCGCCGGCAGTGTGCTGAAAGGGCGGGTCAATGGCCAGAACGTGGCGGATGCCATCCGCCAAGGTCAATGAGCCTGCGGCTGAATGAAGGGCAGGGGCCAGGGAGGACCCGGCAATGGTCGGAAACCGTGTGTGAAATGGCTGTCGGCGACGCCGCGCCGCTGGTGCCTGGGGCTGGCCCTGTTCGGCCCCTGCCTGGCGCTGGCCGACGACCTGCCGCCACCACCCACGGAGATGTCCGCCATCGCCGACGCCACGCTGTACCTCGACCTGCTGGTGAACCAGATGCCCAGGGCTGAACTGGTGCCCGTGCAGCAACGGGCCGGGCAACTGTTTCTGGGCAGTGATGTGCTGCGCGCGGCCGGCATCAGCCTGCCGGGCGACCCCCAGGGCGAGGTGGCACTGGATGCCGTGCCAGGCCTGCACGCCGACTACGACAGCCAGAACCAGCGCCTGCTACTGCAGGTGCCGCCGGCCTGGTTGCCGGACCAACAGGTGGGCGATCGCAACCTGTACCCGGCCAGCGATGCGCGCAGCAGTTTCGGCGCCTTGTTCAACTACGACCTGTACCTGAATGACACCGATGAGGGTGGCACCTACCTGGCAGCCTGGAACGAACTGCGCCTGTTCGACAGCTGGGGGACGTTCTCCAGTACCGGCCAGTGGCGCCAGTCGTTCAATGGCGCCCAGGCCGACCAGTCGCGCCAGGGCTTCCTGCGTTACGACAGCACCTGGCGCTTCACGGATGAACAACGGCTGCTCAGCTACGAAGCCGGTGATTTCGTCACCGGTGCCTTGCCCTGGACCAGCGCGGTGCGGGTCGGCGGCCTGCAACTGTCGCGCGATTTCGCGGCTCGTCCGGACCTGGTGACCTACCCGCTGCCCGCATTCGCCGGAGAGGCGGCGGTACCGACTTCGCTGGACCTGTTCATCAACGGCTACAAGTCCAGCACCACCGAGCTGCAGCCCGGCCCGTACACCCTGACCAACGTGCCGTTCATCAACGGTGCAGGCGAGGCGGTGGTGGTAACCACCGACGCCCTCGGCCGGCAGGTGTCGACCACGCTGCCGTTCTATGTCACCAGCAGCCTGCTGCAAAAAGGCCTGTCGGACTTCTCGGTGGCTGCCGGTAGCCTGCGCCGCGATTATGCAGTGCGCGATTTCAGTTACGGGCCAGGGGTCGCCTCGGGGAGCTTGCGCTATGGCCTCAGCGACAGCTTTACCCTAGAGAGCCACCTCGAAACCGCCGAGTCACTGGTGCTGGGCGGCTTGGGTGGCAACATGCGCCTGGGCAACTTCGGGGTGCTGAATGCGGCCTTGGCACAGAGCCAGTTCGACGGCGAGAAGGGCCATCAGGTCGCCCTTGGCTACCAGTACAACAGCCAGCGCATCGGCTTCAGCTACCAGCGCCTGCAGCGCCATGGCGACTACGCCGACCTGTCGCGGGTCGACAGCCCAGACATGCAGTTGAGCCAACGCAGCGAGCAGGTCACCGTCAGCCTCAACCTCAATGAATATGGCAGCCTCGGCGCTGGCTATTTTGACGTACGCGCCGCAGACGCTTCGCGCACGCGCCTGATCAACCTGAGCTGGAGCAAGCCGCTGTGGGGCAACAGCAGCATCTACCTGTCGGCCAACCGCGAAATCGGTGACAGCCAGTGGGCTGTGCAGGCGCAACTGGTCATGCCGTTCGACCTTAACGGTACCCTGGCGTTAAGCGCAGAACGCAGCAAGGAAGGCGAGGACCTGCAGCGGGTCAACTACAGCAGGGCGGTGCCGGTGGGTGGCGGCGTCGGGTACAACCTGGGGTATGCCACCGGTGGCAACCGCGATGCCTATCGCCAGGCCGATGTCACCTGGCGCCTGCAGTCGGTGCAGTTGCAGGCCGGTGTATACGGCAGCAGTGGCGAGATGACCCGTTGGGCAGACGCCAGCGGCTCGCTGGTCTGGATGGACGCCGGGGTGTTCGCCGCCAACCGCATCGATGACGCCTTCGTGGTCGTCAGCACCAACGGCTATGCCGATGTGCCGGTGCGCTATGAGAACCAGCAGATCGGCCGCACCGACAGCAGCGGCCATTTGCTGGTGCCGTACAGCAGTGGTTACTACCGGGGCAAGTATGAGATCGACCCGATGGACCTGCCGCCTGACATCCTGGCACCCGAAGTGGAGCAGCGTGTGGCGGTGCGTCGTGGCAGCGGCTACTTGCTGGAGTTCCCGCTCAGGCGCGTGCTGGCGGCGAGTATCGAGTTGGTGGACGCTAACCAGCAGGTGATCAAGCTCGGCAGCCGAGTGACCCACGAGGAAAGTGGCAGCCAGGCGGTGGTTGGCTGGGATGGGTTGGTCTACCTGGAGAACCTCTCGCCGCACAACCGCCTGCAGGTGGCGCTGGAGGGCGGAGGGCAGTGCCAAGTCGAATTCGACCTGCCTGAAGGCGCAGGCTCGGTCCCCTTGATCGGCCCATTGGTGTGCCGATGAAGACCTGGCAGCGAGGGTTGTGGGCGTGCGCGCTGCTGCTGCCGGCAGGTGCGGCGTGGGGCAAGTGTTTGTCGGTGCCAACCTCGCCCGCAGCGTTTGGCACCATCAGCTCGACGCTGGTACGTAGCACGATACAGACCGCCTTCAGCAGCAATTCGGGGTTGCAGTGCAACGGCTCGGTGCTCAGTGTGCTCGGCAGTGGCGATACCTTCAAAGCGACCATTCTGCCGGCTACCGGAGGTTTGGTCGGCCCCACCGGTGACGTCATCCCCTACACGCTGTATGCCGACAGCAGCACCAACTACCCGATCACCCGTGGCGTGGCCTTCGATTTTGCCCGCAACGGCATTCTTGACCTGCTCGGGTTGCTCAACGGTACACCCAAGGCGGTGCCGATCTACATGCGCACGCAGCTCAACAGTAACGTCGCGGCAGGGCTTTACCAGGAGACGCTGAGCGTCAACTGGGCCTGGAACTACTGCGATGGGATAGGCATTGGCGGTTTGTGCATCGGCCGAGATAACAGTTCCGGCACTCAGTTTCTCACGGTCAGCCTGACGGTGAGCAACGACTGCCAGATCACCACACCCACCATCAGTTTCGGCAGTGCGCCGGTGGTGTCGGGGTTTGCCACGGTGAACCAAGGCGTGAGCCTGTCATGTACCAAGGGCACCAGCTACACGGTGGGGCTGGATGACGGGCAGAACGTGTCGGGTGGGCGGCGCAGGATGAAGTCGGCGGCCAACAACTACCTGGCCTACGATATCTTCAAGAGCGCCAGTACAGTGCGCTGGGGCTCGGTCACCGGTGCCCGGCGTTCGAGCAGTGATGCCGATATCAACCCAGGGGTGGGTACGGGGACAGGCAGCCAGGTGTTCAACTACAACGCCAAGGTGTACACCGACCAGGCCACACCGCCGGCGGCGAGCTATACCGACAGTGTGACGCTGGACGTGCAGTTTTAGCGTTCTACTGAACCTGCCCCTTCGCGGGCAAGCCCGCGAAGGGGCCTTGAAGGTCAGCGCAGATCGTCAGCCATCTTCAGCAATGTCTCCAACACTGCCCCTGCCAGTGCCTTCGACCGCGCCCCTGACCATCCGGTAACGGCATTGGGTGCATCGTCATGGTCCTTGAAGGGCATTTCCAGCGTCAGTGACAGGCAGTCATGGGCCATGCCCACCGCATTGCACGCCAGCGTGGTATTGGCTTGCCCAGGCTCATCACGTGTATAGCCATGCACGGTCTGGAAGTCCGGGGTCACGCTGCACAGCGTGCTCCGGAACTGCTCCTCCAGCTTAGCCAGGCGTGGTGTGTAACCGGGGTTGCCCTCGCACGCCGCAGTGAACACATGGGGGATCTCTTCATCCCCGTGCACATCGATGAACGCATCCACCCCGTACTGCTTCATCTGCGCCTGGGCAAAGAACACCTCAGGGCTGAACTCGACGCTGGCGTCCTGCCAGGCACGGTTGAGGTCCTTGCCCTTGAAGTTGGTGCGCAGATGCCCGAGGAAGGCGCCGTCCGGGTTCATGTTGGGGATCAGGTACAGGTCGGCTTTTGCCAGCAGTTGCTGCACCCGGCCATCGTTGGCTTGCAGGCGGTCGATCACGCCCTCCATGAACCACTCGGCCATGTGCTCGCCCGGGTGTTGCTGGGCAATCAGCCACAGCTTGCGCTTGCCGGCTGCGCCGTCGCCTGCACGCAGCAAGGGGATGTCGCGCCCTTGCACACTGCGGCCGCTGGCCAGCAGTTCGACACCGGGGATCTGCTTGGCGCGCTCGATCAGTTGATTGTGGCGCGCGCGCGGGTAGGGCTCGAAGTAGGCGAACCAGATCTGTTCCTGCTCGGCAGTCACTTCGAATGACAATGCCTTGCCATCGAACTGGCTGGGTACGCGGAACCAGGTCTGCTGGTCGTAGGAGGCCACGGCGTTGTACCCGGCCCAGGCATTCTTGTAGGAGGATTCGGAGGCGTTATCCAGGCTGAAGCGATGGACCTGGCCCGGCGTCAACCCGCTGACCTTGAAGTGAAACCACTGGAAGTGGCCGCTGTGGGTGTCCGGCCGGATGGCCAGGTGGACCTTGGCAGGGTTGCTGGCATCCAGTACCTGGATGTTGCCGGAATCGAAATCGCAGTCGATCTGCAGGGGGGACAGCGTCACGGTCATCGCCGGGCTCCTTGACGGGCTTTGTTGTGGGGTTACTGTACACCGGTTGCGCGCTTGAGTGATGCAGGTGGCCTGTTGCTTCAGGTGTCGAGGGTTCGATAGTCACTGGTTTGTGCTTTGTTTTGCATATTAGGTTATCGCTAAAATTAATTTCATTTATTAATTAGCTGCCGCTAGAGTCCAGGTTCCCTACCTGCAAGGAGCCGCGGATGTCCATCCGATCCCACCTTCTGATGATTGCCGCCAGTGCATTGCTGGCGACCCAAGCCTTCGCAACCGAACGCCTGACCCTGCGCATTGGTGACCAGAAAGGCAACATGCGTGCGCAGCTGGAGGCCGCCGGTGCCTTGCGCGACTTGCCCTACGACATTCAATGGGCCGAGTTCCCCGCCGCTGCGCCCTTGGCCGAGGCGCTGAATGCTGGGGCGATCGATGCCGGCATCATCGGCGATGCACCGTTGCTGTTCGTGCTCGCCTCCGGGGCGCCGGTGAAGGCGATCGCCGTCGACAAGTCCGACCCTTACGGCACGGCATTGTTGGTGAACCCCGACGCGCCCTTCAACAGCGCCGCCGACCTCAAGGGCAAGCGCATCGCCACGGGCCGCGGGTCGATTGGCCATCACCTGGCGCTCAAGGCGCTGGACCAGGCTGGCCTGTCGGAAAAGGACGTGGAGTTTCGCTTTCTCGGCCCGGTCGATGCCAAGATTGCCTTGGCCAATGGCGCGGTGGACGCCTGGTCGACCTGGGAGCCCTACACCGCGCTGTCCGAGTTGAGCGGTCAGGGCAGGGTGCTGGTCAATGGCCGTGGCCTGTCCAGCGGCAACAGCTTCCTCGCAGCCACCGACAGCGCGCTGGAGGATGCGCCACGCCGGGCCGCACTGCAGGACTACCTGGCACGCCTGGCCGGCGCCCAGGTCTGGGCGTATCAGCACCTGGACAGTTATTCGAAAACCCTCGCGGCGATCATCGGCTTCCCTGAAGAGGCCGCGCGCCTGCAGTTCGAACGCCGCCAATTGCGCTGGCAGGCCATCGACGCCACCACCATTGCCGAACAACAGGAAACCGCCGACTTCTATAAGGCCCACGGCCTGATGAGCCAACGGCTGGATGTGGCACCGACCTTCGCCAGCGGCTTCAGCGTGCCCGCAGCCGATGCACTGGCCGCTCAACGCTGACCCTGTGGCGGGCTTGCCTGCGAGAGGCCACGGCAGTTACAGGGTTTCTCCGTAGTCGAAGGCGATCACCGACAAACAGATGGCGCCCTTGCTGCTTGCCGCAGCCAGCAAGATCACGCTCTGAAGCTCCTCTTCAGGATGGCTCGTGCACCAGGCTTTGCCGGGCCATCCATTTCAGCAGCGTTGTGATGGGCACACGGCGGTGCACTTCGTGACGCTGCTGTGCAGCAGCGCCGTCGCCCGTGCGCTCGCGATAGCGGCTCAGAATCAGATGCTGGCCATCCTCGGAAACCCGCGCCTCGAGCTCGTGCAGCACCTGCTGGCGAGTGTCGCGCTGCAGACGCCTGAACAACACCACCGGCTGAGCATCATTCATCGATGGGCACCCCTGTGCAGCTCGCTGGCCGTTTGCCAGGCGCGCCTGCCTTGCCTTCGGCTACCCACTCGGCGCGCTGTTGGGCGGTGTAGTCACGCACGGCCAGGTAGTAATCAGGCAGGATGCGCAACGTGTCGGTAACCGGCAGCGCTTCGGCGCGGCCATCCACCACACTGCCTGCCATGGCCACATTGCCCAGGGTGTCGACCGTGTCGCTGTTGTCGCCGAACGGGTCGACCGCCAAGCTCAGCAAGCTGCCGGTCGCATCGCGCAGGTTGTGGGTGCCCAGCAGCGGCAGCTCGACGATCGGGCCATCGGCAATGTTCCACACGCCGAAGGTTTGGCCAAAGTCCGACGTGTGCCGGGGTAGCCCCATTTTCCCGGACACATCGATCAAGCCGGCGACGCCTAGGGTCGTGTTAAACATGAAGCGCGTCAGGCTGGTCATCGCCCGTTCGCCGTTGCCTTGCAACAGGTCGTTGACCAAGACCTTGGGTTCGCCGAAGTTGGCGGCGAAGTTGTGCACGCCCTGCCGGGTGAAATCAGGCAATGCGCTATAGCCACGGGCGACCGGTGCCAGCAGGTAATCATCGACACTGCGGTTGAAGGCGAACACGGCGCGGTTGGCGGGCTCGGCGGGGTCGCTGAGCTGATACGCCACAGGGCCACAGGCACTGGCAGGTGGCCGCTGGCTGCAGCCGCCGGCAGCGAGCAATGACAAGGCCAGTAGCGCATGGCGGGCTGAAAACCAGGCAGTGGGGGTAGCGGTGGGCATGGGCACATTCCTGACAAGAACTGGCGCCGATGGTGTGGCCGGTTGATTGCCTGGGAATGTCTGGATTATTGCCCGGCTGACGCTTTGTTTCCGGGTTGAAATATATGACGACAGCCCTGGGATGGCCGTAAAGTAAGCCTTTACTCCCTCTGTTCGCGGTGCCCTGGTGTGAGCCATTTGCTGATTGTCGACGATGATGTCGAAGTACTCGACCTGCTGCAGAAGTTTCTCCGCCAGCACGGCTACGAGGTCGATGTAGCCAGTGATGGCCAAGGCCTTTGGCAGGCACTTGAACGGCGCGTGCCGGACTTGGTCATTTTGGATGTCATGCTGCCGGGCGACAGTGGTCTGGTGCTGTGCCAGCGCTTGCAGGCCGAGTACAAGGTAGCGGTGATCATGCTCACCGCCATGGGCGAACTGAGCGACCGTGTGGTGGGCTTGGAGCTGGGCGCGGACGACTACCTGACCAAGCCGTTCGCCGCTCGCGAGTTGCTGGCCCGGGTGCGGGCGGTGCTGCGCCGGGCAGGCGAGAGTCTGGGCAGCCCAGTGCCTGCCTCGTCGCGTGCCGTACTGGAATTCTCTGGCTGGCAGCTGGACGTGCTGCGACGTGAGTTGCGCTCGCCGGAGGGGGTCATGATCCCCTTGTCCAACGGCGAATTCGAGCTGCTGCTGGTGTTCGCCGAGCACCCCAGGCGCGTGCTCAGCCGCCAGCAACTGCTGGACCTGGCGCGTGGCGAAGCGCACGAGGCCTACGACCGCAGCATCGACGTGCAGGTGAGCCGGCTGCGGCGCAAGCTTGAGAGCGACGGCGACAGCGAACCGTTGATCCGCACCTTGCGCAACGTCGGCTACCTGTTCACCGCCAGCGTGACCAAACGATGAGGCTGCTGGCCTGGGCGCGCAGGGCCCTGCCACGGCCACGCGTCACCATTGCCCGCTGGATCGCGCTCACTACCCTGGCGGCCATGCTCAGCCTGCTGCTGCTCAAATGGCTGTTCAGTGTGCTGCTCAGCGTGTGGGCGCAGCCGCCGTTGCTGGAAAGCGGCTTGATCGAGAAGGTTGCTACCGTCGCCCGCATGGTCGACGCCGCACCTGTGGCGCAGCGGCCGACCTTGGCCAGCGCCGCAGGTGATGTGTCGTACAGCGTGCAATGGCTACTGCAGCGGGACGAGGCCGGTTTGCCAGCCCTGGTAGATAACGAATTTCACCAAGGTGCGCCGACATTGCGCGCACTTCTGGCGCGCCCGGACGCGCAGATCGAAGTCTACGGGCCGTCCGACTTGCCCGCGCAGGCGCAACCGCGTGGCTATGCGCTTCTGATCGAACTGTCAGACAAGTCATGGCTGCTCTATCGCGCCACCGACCGCAGCTGGGGGCTGGATGAACTGCCGCGCAACCTGATCATTGTGGCGCTGATGATCGTCTCCAGTCTGGCGCTCGCGCTATTTGCCACACGCTACCTGGCCCGCCCTCTGGAGCGCTTCGCCGAAGGTGCGCGGCGCTTTGGCAAAGACTTCAACGCGCCACCGATCCCAGTGGTCGGCCCTTACGACCTGCGCCAGGCCATTCTGGCTTTCAACGCCACCCAGGCCCAGCTCAAGCATTTTCTCGACGACCGCACGCAGATGCTCGCGGCGATTTCCCATGACCTGCGCGCCCCGTTGACACGAATGCGCCTGCGCGCCGAGTTCATCGAAGAGGGCGAACTGCAGGCCAAGTTGTTCAAGGACGTGGACGAGATGCAGGCGATGGTCGACGCCGCGCTGCAGTTTTTCCGCGATGATGCACGGCTGGAGCCGGCCACGGCGTTCGACCTGGGCGAGCTGTTGTCGACCGTGGTCGACGACTTCAAGGATGCGGGGGTGGACATCGACCTCAGCGGGCCGCGCCGGTGGGTCTATGTGGGCCGCCCCATTGGTATCAAGCGGGTGATGGTCAACCTGATCGAAAATGCGGTGAAGTACGGCACCGAGCCGACGGTGCAGTTGGCGATCACTGACGAGCAGATCATCATCCGCGTTCTTGACCGAGGCCCGGGCATCCCAGAGCACTTGCAGGCATGCGTTTTCGAGCCCTTCTACCGCATCGAAGGCTCACGCAACAAGGACACCGGCGGGGTCGGCCTGGGCTTGCCGGCGGCGCGCGCCATCGTCCTCGAACAGAGCGGTAGCGTGACCCTGAGCAACCGCCAGGGCGGTGGGCTCGAGGTCACGGTCACGCTGCCTGTCGGCTGACCCACCGGTGGCGATCAGAGGCCCAGGTCACTGAGCCCGGGGTGATCGTCCGGGCGCCGCCCCAGGGGCCAATGGAACTTGCGATCCGCCTCGGCGATAGGTTGCTCGTTGATACTCGAATGGCGGTTCTGCATTAGGCCATCCTCGGCAAATTCCCAATTCTCATTGCCATAGGCACGGAACCACTGGCCGCTGTCATCGTGGTACTCGTAGGCGTAGCGCACGGCAATGCGGTTGCCGGTGAAGGCCCACAGCTCCTTGATCAGGCGATACTCCAGTTCATGGTTCCACTTGCGTGTCAGAAAGGCCTCCACCTCGGCCCGACCACGGGGGAACTCGACACGGTTACGCCACACGGTATCGGGCGTGTAGGCCAACGCCACCTTGGCGGCGTCGCGGCTGTTCCAGCCGTCTTCGGCAAGACGGACCTTTTCGATGGCGGTTTCGCGGGTGAAAGGGGGCAGCGGTGGGCGGGGCATCGTAGGCACTCCTCAGGTGGTTTATAGCTAGGAGCGTAGTCATCGAGGGCGGTACAGGGAATCGGCGTGCCCGGCACTTCATAATTGCGGGCGGCGGAATAATGTTGGGATGCGGAGGTCGCAAGTGAGTCCCTGACTCTGTGGGGGCAGCTGTCTTGTGGTGCTTGATCCGGCCTCTTCGCGGGCAAGTCGGACCGCCGCACCTGTGGGAGCCGGCTTGCCGGCGATGCAGGCGACGCGGTTTATGGCACCGGCTTTGCCGGTGTTCGCCGGCAAGCCGGCTCCCACGGGGCCCTGCTAAATCAATGAAACATCTCCTCTAGGGGAGGTTCTCAGGGGTTTAGGCTGCGCCGTCCAGCGCTGTGCCCGTCGCCTTGGCGCGCCCGCCGAGCCATACCAAAAGCAGCCCCGCAGCCGCCAGCAGCCCACCTGCCATCGGTACCGCCGCGTAGCCCAGGTTCAGGCTGATCACCCCACCCCCGAGCGCAGCGCCCACGGCATTGCCAAGGTTGAATGCGCCGACGTTGATCGAAGAGGCCAGCCCTGGAGCCTCGGCGGCGGCGGTCATGACGCGCATCTGCAGTGGCGGCACTACGGCGAAGGTGAACACACCCCACACCAGCAGCGCGAGGGCGGCGCCCAGGTGGCTGCCCAGCACCAGTGGCATCAGCAGCATGATCACCGCCAAGGCACCCAGGAAGATCCGTGCCGCGCCGTCCAGTGACCAATCGGCCAGGCGGCCGCCGAGGCTGTTGCCCAAGGTGAAGCCCACGCCGATCAGGACCAGCCCGAGGGTGACGAAGCTGTCCGAGGCACCGGTCAGCTCGGCCAGCACCGGCGCCACGTAGGTGTACAGGGTGAACATGGCGCCGGCACCCAGCACGGTGGTGGCCATGGCCAGCAGCACGCTGGGGCGGGCAATCACGGCCAGTTCCTTGCGCACATGGGGCACGCTGCCGCGTTCGCCCTTGGGCAGGGCGTACCACAGCGCGGCCATGGCCAGCAGGCCGAGTACCGCCGTGCCGGCAAACGCCATGCGCCAGCCGACCTGCTGGCCGACCCAGGTGGCGGCAGGCACGCCGCCGATATTGGCGATGGTCAGGCCCATGAACATGGTCGCCACGGCGCTGGCTTGTTTGTCTTTGGGCACCACGCTGGCAGCAACCACGGCGCCCAGGCCGAAGAAGGCACCGTGGTTGAGGCTGGTGACCAGTCGGGAGGCCAGCAGCGTGTAGTAGTCCGGCGAAAGTGCCGACAACAGGTTGCCCAAGGTGAAGATGGCCATCAGCGACATCAGCGCGGCGCGCTTGCCGAAGCGGCTGAACAGCAAGGTCATGATCGGTGCGCCGACCATCACGCCGATGGCGTAGGCGGTGATCAGCATGCCGGCGCTGGGGATGCTTGCATCGACGCCTTGGGCGATCACGGGCAACAGGCCCATGGGGGTGAATTCGGTTGTGCCGATGCCGAAGGCGCCGATGGCCAGGGCGAACAGGACCCGTTTGGGAGAAAGCGTACTCATCGAGCGCTCCGGATTGGATGAAGGGGGGAGGAGCAGCCTTGTGCTGCGAAGAGGCCGGTGAGCACAGCGAAGATTCATGCTGGGTTCACCGGCCTCTTCGCAGCACAAGGCTGCTCCTACAGTGCAAGCGGCAGCGGCGGGTCAGTCAGTCCCAGGCTGGCGCCAGGCCATCCGGGCTGACTTCACGCCCGTTGCGTTCGAGCGTGGCGATGCGCGCCATGTCGTCGGCGTCCAGGCGCAGGTCGCGGGCGAGCAGGTTGCTGGCCAGGTTCTCGCGTTTGGTCGACGACGGGATCACCGCATAGCCCAATTGCAGGGCCCAGGCCAAGGCGACCTGCGCGACGGTGGCTTTGTGCTTGGCGGCGATCTCGGCCAGCACCGGGTCTTTCAGGACCTTGCCATAGGCCAGGGTCATGTAGGAGGTGACGGTGATGCCCTGATCCTGCAGGAACGCGGCCAGCTTGGCATTTTGCAGGTAAGGGCTGAGCTCGATCTGGTTGGTGTCGATTTCGCCCTTGCCAACGACCGCGATGGCCTGCTGGGTCAGGTCGATGTTGAAGTTGGACACACCGATCTTGCGCGTCAGTCCTAGCGCTTTGGCCTCAGCCAGGGCTGCCATGTACTCGGGCAGCTCGACGCCATTGCCCGGTGCCGGCCAGTGGATCAGCAACAGGTCGACATGGTCGGTACGCAGTTTGGTCAGGCTTTCGCGCAGGCTGGGGATCAGCTTGTCGGCGGCGTAGTTGTCGACCCAGATCTTGGTGGTGATGAACAGCTCGCTGCGCGGCACGCCGCTTTCGGCGATGGCTTGGCCCACTTCGGCTTCGTTCTTGTAGATCTGTGCGGTGTCGATGGCGCGGTAGCCCAGCTCCAAGGCCGACTTGACCGAATCGATGACCGCTTGGCCGGTGAGGCGGAAGGTGCCCAGGCCGAAAGAGGGAATGCTCATGGAAGTGCTCCTGATCAGTGAGAGGTGGATCGAATGAAGGCGAGTGGCCCGGTTCGATACCTGTTCGAGTGGGGAGCAGTGTGCGGGTTTCAGATGAATTGATTAAGGCGGGTCTGCGCCAAGGTCATTTGACCTGTAGTCACGAATGGGTGGGATGACTTTGATCGCGGCGCATGCAATCGAAGCCGTTGCACGCGCGGGCTCACGCCTCGGTTGACATAAGTACTGCGGATGCTCGACGCAACACTGCTTAGCTGCGGCCTGAACTCTCAATCGTAAAGGCTGCCAATGACCACCCCGTCGCCACAACCCAATCTCGTCGACACCCTGATTGCAAGCCGCCTGCCCGCGTGGCTCAGCACCGTGTCTCTCGACCACCTGGGCAAGTTGCGGGCAAGCCTGCAGCAGCAACAGCGCACCCAGCATCGGCTGGCAGCGCTGTTTGCGCGTATTGCGCCACTGGATACATTCGCCCAGGCGCTGCTTGACCGGGCATTGAGCGAACGGCAGTTGCCGGGGCTTGATGTTCGCCAGCTGAAGTTGCGCCACACAACCCTCATTCCAAGCAGCTCCGTAGCGCCCGGGGGGCTGGGTAACGCGGTGCGCGAGGTCAGTGAAGTGACGCTGCTGGCCGCCGCGCTGCACAACTTCGCTGCGCAAGAAACCTCGCCTGCCGGCAGCCTGCAAACCCGGGTGATCGTGGATGCTCAAGGGGCAGTGCAGGCGCTGAGCCCAGAGGCCTTTATTACGTTATGCCGAAGCGTGGATGTCGGTGGGCAGTACCAGCGCCAGCTTGAATCTATCCTGCTTGCATCGGGGGACGAGGGCACGCGGGTAGCTGCGTTGCTCGAAGAAGGCGGCCGCGCCAACTTGGAGGCCGACGTGCGGCTGGCGGCAATCAAGGGTGAGATCGACGAGCGCACGTACCTGCAGTGCCTGCCGATCATCTCCAAGGCTGCCGCAGTGGCGTCCGACCCGACCCGATTGTTGCCGTTCGAGCTTCGTGTGCTGGGCAAGGTGCTGCACGGGGTCGTGGCGTTCGAAGCGCGTCGCGAGGGCGTGCCGAATGCGCCACTCGAAGGGGTCGTGCTGTGGGTGCCGGATGATGCCCAAGGTGCGCTGCGGCGATTCGATTCGTGGGCGGCGCTGTGGCGCAGTTTGGGCGAGAGGTGCCGGGTGAATGGCTATCCGGCCTTCATTCAGCGGTTTGTCAGCGAGCGCGACCGGCTTGCCTTCAACCAGGCGCTGCGCCGCTTGTTGCAAGCCCGAACGGGCGGCCTGGCGCTGCAGCTCGATGGCCGCAGCCAGGCGATCGAGCAGCCTCTGTTTCAGCATCTGCGTCAGCGGCGCCTCGCTATCGTGCTTGACGATGCGAGCGTGCTGGCCACGCCGACCGCCCAGGTAAACCAGGCCGAGCGCGAACGGCGCAAGCACGATTATGAACGTGCTGGGCTTGATCTGTTGGGGCTGGCCAGCCTGTTCGTCCCCGTGCTGGGCCTGCCGTTGCTGGGCATCGCTGCGCTGCAGATCACCGATGAAGTCTATGAGGGGTACGCCGACTGGCAGCTCGGTGATCGTGAGGGGGCACTGAACCACTTGTGGGGTGTTGCTGAAGACCTGGCGGCGGGCGTGGCATTGGCGTCGATCGGTGTGGCCGCGGGGCGCTTGATCGAACGATCTGCCTATGTCGATGCACTGGTGCCCGTGCTGACCGAACGCCATGACCTGCGCCTGATCGATGCGACCTTGCCCGGCTACGCGGTGCCCGATCAGGGGTTGGCCGTTGGCGAGCGAGCGCAAGTGGCCGGCCAGGTGCGATTGCGCACCCACGTGGCGACCTATGAGGTTGTAGAAGATGCCCAGGGGGCCGGGCTGCGCATCCGTCACCCCGGCAGGCCGGGGGCGTACTCGCCCTTGCTCGACAGCAACGGCGAGGGTGGGTGGAGTCATCAGTTGGAAACCCCGCAGCACTGGCAAGGGGCGCCGCAGTTGATGCAGCGCTTGAACAGCGCGTGGGCGTCGCTCGACCCTTTGACGGCCGAGCGTGTCATGCACACGACCGGCTTTGATGAAGCGCGCCTGCGGCGCCTGCACCTTGAGCATGCGCCAGCACCGGCACGGTTACACGACGCCTTGCAGCGCTATCAGTTGCATGCGCAGTATCCTGAATTGCACGGCGATGCCTTCGAGCTGCACCTGAGTGGGCTGCAACGCCCCCTGGAGGCGGCAGAGCAGCTGTTGAAACGTGACTTCCCGGGCCTTTCCCCGCGCGCTGCGCGGCAGATCACCCAGCGCGCCGGGCCTGATGAGGTCGAGCGCATGATCGGCACCCAGCGCGTGCCGCTTGCCTTGGCCAGCGAAGCGCGCTGGCTGTTGCGTGACAGCCGCCTGGACCGTGCCTGCGCAGGCTTCTATCAAGCGGCGGCGGTGAATGCCGACACCGAGCGGTTGGCATTGGGCCTGCTCGCTGATGTGGCGCCCTGGGCACAAAGCGTGCGGGTCGAACTGCGCAATGACAGCCCGAGCGGGGACCTGCTCGCCCACGTCGGGGCAGAAGGGGCCGCTGACGTGCGTTACCTCATCAGGCGCGGCCAGGGTTACCAAGCGTCGCCTGCAGCCAGCGAAAATGACACCCTGTTCCAGGCACTGTGGTGGCACCTCGATGAGGCGCAAAAACAGGTGCTAGGTGAGGGTGGCCAGACGGGCGAGCAGCTTGGGCATGCCTTGGCAGTGCGGGCCGGTGAGCAACGCGAGCGTGCGGCAATGCTGCTTGGCATGGTGCCGAAGGAGGGCGCGATACGTCCGCCCGTGCGCTTCGGCGATGGTCGGCTGGGCTACCCACTGAGTGGTGGCGATGCCCTGCGCCCACCGCGCGGTCAGGTGCTCACCACGGCAGATATGCGCGCTCGCCAGTCCATTCGCGCCGGGCTGCACCAATTGTTCCCGCACCGCCCGGCACAGGATGTGATGTGGCTGGCGCTGCAGCTGGCGCAAAGGCCTGGGCGCACGGTCTGGGCAGCCTTCAGTGAACTGGCCAGGCAGGTCGAACGCCTCGACTTGAGCTTGCGCGCTTGGCGGGGGCAGGCCACGGCCGTCAATTACCATCGACGTCAGCGCGTCGGGCAAATGATTCGCGAGGCCTGGGAGCCAGATTTCTATGGCCCTGGCGGGGTCGATGAGTTGATTGTACGCAACGAGCCTGTGGGCAACCTGCCCGTGCTGCCGGCAGATCTTCACTTCGGGCACCTGCACAGACTGTGCTTGAGCAATGTCGGGATGAGCGCGCTGGAGGGGGATTTCCTCGGCCGCTTCTCTCAGTTGCGAAGCTTGCAGTTGAGTGGCAACCGGCTGGTGGAGCTGCCTGGGCTAGGCAGCCTGCGTCGTTTGGTCAGCCTGGATGTGCAGCATAACCGGTTGACTACCCTCGAGGGGGTGCAGCACCTGTCGTCATTGACCCAACTGATCGCGAACGACAACGCGCTCACGCAGGTGCCCGGTTTGGCAACCCTGACCCGGCTCACGCGCCTGGACCTGCGGGGCAACCAGCTGGCGGTGCTTGACGGTGTGCAGGGGCTGACGCTGCTGACCCAACTGGACCTTAGTGACAACCTGCTGTCAGCACTTCCGGAGCAGATTCACCGGTTGATCCGGCTGCAGTACCTCAACCTGAGCAACAACCAGTTCACGTCGCTGCCAGGGGGTATCGAGCGCATGGTCGGCCTGACCCAGTTGAACCTTTCAGGTAATCGCCTTGGCGAGCTACCGGGCACACTGAGCGGGCTGACCAGGCTGTTGCAGCTGCACCTGGCCGAGAACAGGTTGCGCAGCGTACCTGCGGTGATTGGCAATATGCCCAGCTTGAGAATCCTCAATTTACGCGGCAACCAGCTTGAGGCGATACCCGAGGGTTTGGAGCGGCTGCGGCAGTTGACCGAGCTGTACCTGGGGGACAACCAGATCGTCATCGACGTGGTAGGCGGCCAACGGCTGGAAGCGTTCAGCGAGCTGCGGACGTTCAGTTTGAAGGGCAACCCGATAGGCATGATCCCGCCACTGCGCAACCTCGACCACTTGCGCCATCTGTCGCTGCGCGCGACCGGCTTGAGTGAGTTTCCCTTGGTGTTTCTGGAACGTCATGCCCAGGTGTACGTGGACCTCGCCGACAACCTGATCGTCGAGCTGAGCGAGCGAGCATTGGCGTGGATTCGGCAATACCCCAACCGGCTCAACCTGAACAACAACCCCCTTGATGAGCAAGACCTGGCGCGTTGGCGGGCGGCGTGGGCGCGGTTTGACACACTGAGCCAACGCGGCTGACGCCGCTGTGGGCGAGGTGCTTTGCATAGTTACCGCAAGCGCCTCGCCCTGCACTGGTGCAATCGCAGCTCCGGCCCAAGGAGCCTGCGATGCCAGATCTACCCTTTGCCAACGACTCCACCGACGCCCTGATCGCCAGCCGTTTGCCTGCCTGGCTGACGGCGGCCTCGCTGGAGGCCCTCTACGGCCTGCACGAAAGCCAGCGTTGGCAGCAACAGGTGCAGCATGAGCTGCACAGCTTGCTGGCACGGATCACGCCATTGGATGCGTTTGCCGCGCCGTTGCTGCAACACGCATTGCAGAAACAACACCAACTGACAGTCGATGTGCGTCAGGCCACCCTGCGGCGCAGAACCTTGCAGCGCTTTCCGTCGTTCGTTGCCCAGATCCCAGATGGGGTCAAAACGCAGGTCTACCAGCACAGCCTGTTGCAGTCGGCACTGCACAACTTCACCGAGGGCGAAACCCTCGCCACTGGGCTCATGCAGGGGAGTGCGGTGTTGGACAGCGAGGGGCAAATTCTCGGTCTGTTGCCCAAGGCATTCACCTTGCTGTGCCGCTCGCTCGACCTGGGCGGCCAATACCAGGCTTACCTGCGGGGGCGGTTGACCCCTGGCGGGGAGGCTGGCCGGCAAATCGAAGCGTTGATGGAGGAGGGCTTTCGCGCAAGCCTGGAGGCCGCTCTGCGACAGTCGCTGGTCAATGGAGAGATCGTGGCGCATGCCTGTGAGCAATGTACGCCGCTGGTGGCCATGGTCGCGACCAAGTCAGCGATCGCCGGGTTCGAACCGCGGCAGATCAGGGTGTTTGGCCAGCGGGTGCGAGGGGCCGTGGCCTTCCAGGTCCGTCATGCTGGCCAAGAAGGCGTGCTCTGCTGGATCCCCGATGACCCTCACGGCCCGTTGACCTGGTTCGCCTCCTGGGACTCGCTGTTCCTAACTTTGGGCAAACAGTTCCGCTTGCCGAAGTACGTCGAGTTCTTCCAGCGGTTCATCGGTGAGCGAGACCGAGAAGCCTACACGCGAGCCCTGGACAACGCGTTGAAACGTGCGGGCCAAAATGCACCTGTTCAGCTCGACGGCCGCCACGAGGAGATCGAGCTGCCGTTGTTCGCGCACTTGCGCAAGCAGCAGATCGATACCCTGCTGGACAACGCCAAAGTGCATGCCGTGCCCACCGCCGCTGTGGATGCCCAAGAGCGGGACCGGCGTTTGCACTTCTACCTGAGCTTTGCCCTTGATGCACTGGGCTTGGCGAGTTTCGCCTTACCGGTGCTGGCGTTGCCGTTGTTGGGCATCACAGCGCTGCAGGTGGCGGGCGAGGTGTACGAGGGGTATGCCGATTGGCAGCTGGGTGACCGGCAGGGCGCACTGGAGCATGTCTATGCCGTGGCCGAGACCGTGATCATGACAGCAGCCAATGTCGGTGCGGCTGCTGCCTCGCATCGTTTGGCCCGTGCAGCCGTGGTCGATGAATGGGTCCCCGTGCAGGCCGGTCCGCACGGGTTGAAACTGTGCGACCCCGAGCTCCCCGGCTATGCCGTCGAGGGGCCAGGCGCTGTGGGGCAACTGACCTTGGCAGAGGGGCGAGAGTACCTGCGTACACCGGTAGCAAGGCACTTGACCGAGCTAGACGCTGAATCGCAGCAACGGCGCATCCGCCACCCTGTCCGCGTCGATGCCTATGCGCCCTTGCTTGAGGGCAATGATGCCGGCGGCTGGCAGCATGAACTCGAACGCCCCCTCGAGTGGCAGGGGAGTGCGCAGTTGTTGCGTGACCTGGGCCATGACCTGGCGCAACTCGATGACCAGGTGGCCCATGAAGTGTTGCGCGCAACCGGGCTCGACGAGGACCAACTGCGCCGACTGCATGTAGAGCACGCACCGCCCCCCGCGCGGCTGCTGGATGCCGTGCAGCGTCATCAACTGCATGACCAGTTGCCCTGGTTGCGGGACGAAGGCTTCGAGCGTCATCTGCAGGCGCAGCAAGCGCCCTCCACGGCGGACGAAGCCCTGTTGCAGCGTGACTTTCCCGGGCTCACGGTGAACGTGGCCAGGGAGATCATCGAGCACGCTACCGAGGCACAGGTCGAGCACCTACAAGCACGCCAGCGCGTACCGCTGGCCTTGGCCGAGCAGGCGCGCTGGTACCTGCGGGATGCGCGCCTGGACCGCGCCTGTGCCGGTCTGCTGCAAGCGGCAGCGCTCAATCGCGACAGCGAGCAACTGGCCTTGGCCTTGATTGCCGACCGGGCGCCCTGGCGAGCTGTACGCATAGAGCTGCGCAGCGGCACGCTGACCGGCGAGCGGACCGCCTGGGCGGGTGCACCGGCAGCCGATGAAGTGCGCAGCGTGCTCAAAACTGCCAAGGGCTATCAGGCCTTGGATGCCTACGGGCGCCCCTTGCCTGCGGCCAAGGCCGAAGACAGCCTGTTCCAGGCGCTGTTGCTGCAGCTCGACCCGTGGCAGCGTCGCGCTCTGGGTGAAGCCAGTGAATCCCCACAGGCACTGGCCGATGCCTTGTCACTGTGGGCCAGCGAGCAGCGTGACAAGGCCGCCACCCTGCTGGGCATGGCGCCGGTCGGGCTGGGTTTTCGGCCACCGGTGCGGCTGGGCGATGGTCGCCTGGGCTACCCCCTGAGTGGGCGTGGCGAAAGCAGCAATCGCGCACTGCGCCGGGGTATTCAGCGGCTGTTCCCCGATTACGATGACAGCGCCCTTGAAGCCTTCACGAATACCGCCCGTGAGCAGGGGCTGACGCCCTGGAGCTACTACTTGCAGCTGTGCGAAGCGCTGCGTGCACTGGATCAGGCGTTAGGGCGCTGGCGCCGGCAATCGTCCGGGCCGATACAGTTGATCAGGCGCACGCGCGTGGCACGGCGCATTCGGCATGCCTGGCAGCGACGCGTACGTGATGCCAGTGGCAACCCCATACTGGTCCTTGACGGCACACGGTTGGGCAGCCTGCCCGACCTTCCGCCGACGGTGAATTTTGATCATGTGACCGCGTTGACGCTGCGCAACCTTGAGTTGACGGCGGTCAACGCCGATTTCCTCGCCCGTTTTCCGCGGGTGAACCAACTGGACCTGTCGCGAAACCGGCTGACAGCCATACCCGACACCTCGCACATGGTGAACCTTGAATGGGTCGATCTCAGTCACAATCGCATCGTTGACGTCAGTGAGGCGCAGGCCGCCTTGCTGCGGGCCAACCCCGACAGCGTGCGTTTACACGGCAACCCGCTGTCCCCGGTTGCGCTTGAGCGTTTGAACGTTGCCCCGCCCCCGCCGGTCGTGGAAAGGGTGGATGAACATGAACGGTGGTTCGAGGGGCTGAGCGAGGCGGAAGCCGCCCGTCGTCGCGGGCAATGGGAAGCGCTAAGCGCCGAAGCCGACAGCGATGCGTTCTTTGGGTACCTCGCAGAACTGCTGCACTCAGAAGACTTTACCCGGCAAGCGCAGGGTATGCGGCGTCGTGTCGGTGAATTGCTCACTGCCATGTTTCACCATACCCATGTGAGGCGTGCAGTGCTCGAGCAGGCCGCCATGCCGCGCGGGCGGGCCGACCTCGATGTGCTGGTCATCAGGCTGCAAGTTGCCTTGCGCACCGATGGCCTGCGAGGCCGGCGGGTCGAGCGTGAGTTGCGCAACCTCGGCCGTGAGCTGTTCCGGCTCGATCAGGTCGACCGCTTTGCCGCACAGCACATCGAGCGCTTGCAAGGGCGGCCAGGCCAACGCGATCAGGACGAAATCTACTTGGCATTCCGGGTGGGGCTTGCAGAACCGTTGAGCCTCTACGGCCAGCCGGCCCACCTGGACCTACAGCATGTCGACACGGTGACGCTGGGCGACCTGGCCGAGGCCGAGGCTGCCGTGCACCGGGCCGAGACGCCAGAGGCGCTCAGCCAGTTCCTGGCGCAGCAGGCGTTCTGGCACGACCACGTGCGGGTCGAATACAGCGCGCAGTTTGCAGCCATTCGCCGCAGGTACGGTACGCGTCTGGCCGCGCTGGTGCCAGAGCCGGGCCAGGACCATGCGCCAAGCGGACCGGTCAATGCGATCGTTGCCCAGCGCAGGGAAGAGGAGCAGGTACTCACGCTCACCCTTGCGCGTGGCAACCCGTGGACCTGGTATCGGCTTGAGCCCCCGCATGGGCCCGGCACCCTTGCCTATGCGCATTTGTCGCGGCAGCTTGAACACAGCTTCGAGGCGTGGCGCGGGCAACCCAGTGAACCGGAATATGCTGCGCGGTCGTACATCGCCGGTGTCCTGCGCGAAGCCTGGCAGTCAAATTACCGAGATGAACTGCCGTCTTTGGGCTCATCCGGCGATGGGCTGGCGGTCAGTTCGCTTCCCGAACTGCCGGCTGGCATCCAGTTCGAACGCCTGCGCGCGTTGTCACTACGCAACCAGCGACTTGCCACGCTCAGCGGCGATTTCCTGCGCCGCTTCCCCAACCTGGAGGACGTCGACCTCTCAGGCAATCAGCTCTCGGCCTTTGAGGGGCTTGAGCATCTGCCGCGCCTACGCAGGTTGAGTCTGGGGGGTAATCTACTCGAGACCTTGGACGGCTTGGGCAATGCCAGGCAACTGACGGACCTGGACCTCAGTGGCAATCAGCTTGGCGAGTTGCCGGCCGGTATCGAGCAGTTGGAGCACTTGGCCAGTCTCGACCTTTCTTTCAATCAAATCGCTGTGCTGGATGACCGCGCAGGGCAACTGCCGAACCTTGAAAACCTGCAGCTGGGTGGCAACCTGCTGGACGATGTGCCACGCAGCCTTGGCAACCTTGCCCGGCTAAGCATCCTCAACCTCAGTGCCAATCGGCTGACCCGCGTGCCGGAGCAACTGAATGGCCTGGGCCGCTTGTCCCGTCTGGATCTGCGTGACAACGCGATTGTTTTGGACGCCCGAAGCGAGTTGCGACTGGAATGGTTCTCCCGGTTGCAAGTCCTGAGCCTGGAGGGTAACCCGTTGGGCATGGCGCCGAGGCTGCACTACAACGTGCAACTGCGCTACCTATCGCTACGCGCGACCGGTTTACGCAATGTGCCCTTGGCGTTGCTGCAGCGTCATCCCGACATGGTCGTGGACTTGCGTGGCAACCGTATCGCGGCATTGAGCGAGGAGGCACTCGGCTGGATCGAGGCCCATCCGGAGACCGTAAATCTTGAGCAGAACCACTTAAGCGAGGCGGTCATGGGGCGGGTGCGCAATGCGCTGGCGCGCCTGCAAGCCGAGTGGGCGCGGGCGGCAGAAGCGGGGGCGGTGAGCGTGACAAGGAAGCCACCGGGGCGCAGGGGCTGACGGGGGCGGGTGAAGAGGGGTATGTAACAACACCCCTGCCCGCCAGAGCGCGGGCCAGGGGTGATGATGATCAGCGGCGGCGGAACAGCGGCAGCGGCTGGTCGGCGGCGGCCTGGTAGGTCACCGAGAAGTCCTTCAGGCTTTGCAGTGCGTCTTCCGGGTCCTTGTCGGCACGGATGGCAAACGCATCGAAGCCACAACGGGCCATGAAGAACAACTGGTCGCGCAACACGTCGCCAATGGCGCGCAGCTCACCGGTGAACTTGTAGCGGTCACGCAGCAGGCGCGCGTTGGAGTAACTGCGCCCGTCGGTGAAAGCCGGGAAGTTCAAGGCGATGACCTGGAAGTGCTGCACGTCTTCGCCGATCTCTTCCGCTTCTTCGTCGCTGTCCAGCCAGATGCCCAGGCCACCGTCGCGGGCCTTGAGCACGTGGGCATGGTCGCGCCACAGTTGCAGCGGGACGATGTAGTCGTCGCAGTTGGTCAACTCGTCGAACGACGTTTCCTTGGGCAGCAGGTGCCAGGTTTCATCGACGATCTGGTTGTTTTTAATGATTCGCTGCATAGACGCGTTCCTTGAAGGGGTCGATGCCGATACGCTGGTAGGTGTCGATGAAACGCTCTTCCTCGGTACGCTGTTCAACGTACACGGCGATCAGCTTTTCAATCACATCGGCCATGGCGTCCTGGGCGAAGGATGGGCCGAGGATCTTGCCCAGGCTCGCGTCACGCGCAGCGTTGCCGCCGAGGGACACCTGGTAGAACTCCTCGCCTTTCTTGTCCACGCCGAGGATGCCAATGTGGCCCACGTGGTGGTGGCCGCAGGCGTTCATGCAACCGGAGATGTTCAGGTCGATCTCGCCGATGTCGAACAGGTAGTCCAGGTCGTCGAAACGGCGCTGGATGGATTCGGCGATCGGGATCGACTTGGCGTTGGCCAGCGAGCAGTAGTCACCGCCCGGGCAGCAGATGATGTCGGTCAGCAGGCCGATGTTCGGCGTGGCAAAGCCACCTTCGCGCAGCTCCAGCCACAGGGCGTGCAGCTGGCGCTGCTCAACGTCGGCGAGGATGATGTTCTGCTCGTGCGAGGTGCGCAGGAAGCCGAAGCTGTAGCGCTCGGCGAGGTCCGCCACGGCGTCCAGCTGCTTGTCGGTCAGGTCGCCAGGGGCAACGCCGGTGGGCTTGAGCGACAAGGTCACGGCCACATAGCCAGGGCGCTTGTGGGCGCGGGTGTTGCGCGAGCGCCAGCGTGCGAAACCGGGGGCTTCGGCGTCTTGGGCGCTGTAGTCGACGTTGTCCAGGGCTAGGTAGTCCGGGTCGACGAAGTGGCGCGAAACACGCTGTACTTCGTCTTCGGTCAGGGTGCTGTTGCCGCCGCGCAGGTGGACCATTTCGGCCTCGACCTTTTCGGCGAACACTTCAGGCGTCAGCGCCTTGACCAGGATCTTGATCCGCGCCTTGTACTTGTTGTCACGGCGACCGTAACGGTTGTACACGCGCAGGATGGCGTCGAGGTAGCTGATCAGGTCCTGCCAAGGCAGGAACTCGTTGATGAACGCGCCGACCACCGGGGTACGCCCCAGGCCGCCGCCAACCAGTACACGGAAGCCCAGCTCGCCCGCTGCGTTGCGCACCGGCTCCAGGCCGATATCGTGCACTTCGATGGCCGCGCGGTCTTCTTTCGAGCCGTTGATGGCGATCTTGAACTTGCGCGGCAGGTAGGCGAATTCCGGGTGGAAGGTGGTCCACTGGCGGACGATCTCGCACCAAGGGCGCGGGTCGATGATTTCATCTGCGGCAACACCGGCGAACTGGTCGGTGGTGGTGTTGCGCAGGCAGTTGCCGCTGGTCTGGATCGCGTGCATCTGCACGGTGGCCAGCTCGGCGAGGATATCTGGGATGTCTTCCAGCGCCGGCCAGTTGTACTGCACGTTCTGGCGGGTGGAAATGTGGGCATAGCCCTTGTCGTAGTCGCGAGCGATCTTAGCCAGTGTGCGGACCTGGCGCGCGTTCAGCTGGCCATAGGGCACGGCGACACGCAGCATCGGGGCGAAACGTTGGATATAAAGGCCGTTCTGCAGGCGCAGAGGGCGGAATTCTTCTTCGCTCAGCTCCCCGGCCAGGTAGCGGCGGGTCTGATCACGGAACTGCTTGACGCGGTCCTCGATGATCCGCTGATCGTACTCGTCGTATACGTACATAAAAGTCCTGTCTCAGGCTGCATGCAGCTATTCGCGCGCACGGCCGCGCACTCCGGTTCGGAGCTGGGGAACGATATCAGAGTGTGTTTATGCGCTAAAGTGATGTTTTTGCATATGAAAAGAACCAAACGAACTAAGTGAGACTGACTGGCATTTGTTCGTCCGCCTGTGCCGTGGGTTTATACTCGCGGGTTTGTTGCAAGGGGTGTAACCGCATGCTCAAGGCGCTTTGCCACAGCTTGTGCCTGAGCCTGCCGTTGGCAGCCAATGCGCAGGCTGCTTCCGTCGTGTTCCTTAACCCCGGCTTGTCCACCGAGACATTTTGGGTCAGTTATGCGCGCTTCATGCAGGCAGCGGCTGACGACCTGGGCATGACGCTGCGGGTCGAATACAGCGAGCGCAATGCCGAGCGAACGCTGAGCCAGGCACGGGCGCTGCTCAAGGGCCCGCACCGGCCGGACTACCTGGTGCTGGTCAACGAACAGTATGTGGCGCCGGAAATCATCCGCCTGTCGAAGGGGACCGGGGTCAAGCTGTTTCTGGTCAACAATGGGCTGACGGCCAGCCAGGCACAAAGCATCGAGGCGCAGCCCGAGAAGTACCCCCAGGTGCTGGGCACGCTGACCACCAACGACGAGCAGGCCGGTTACCAGATGCTGCACCAGATGGTTGCCTTGCTCCCCCGCACTGACGGGCCGGTGGACCTGGTGGCCTTCGCCGGGGTCAAAACCACGCCGGCCTCGCAACAGCGTGAAGCGGGCATGCGCCGCGCTTTGGCCGACTTCCCTCAGGTGCGCCTGCGCCAGGTGGTGTATGGCGGCTGGAGCCGTGAGCGCGCTTTCGAGCAGGCGCGTGTGTTGCTGCAGCGTTACCCGAACACCACGCTTGTGTGGTCGGCCAACGATGAGATGGCCTTCGGCGCCATGCAGGCATTCGAGGCGGCTGGGCGCATGCCAGGGCGCGATGCCGTGTTCAGCGCCGTCAACAGTTCGCCCGAGGCGTTGCGGGCGCGGGTCGACGGGCGCCTTGGGGTGTTGATGGGTGGGCACTTCACCTTGGGTGGCTGGGCCATGGTCATGCTGCACGACGATGCGCGGGGGCTGGTGGTCAATCGCGATGGCCTGCGTGAGCACAGCGTGCCCGCGCTGCAGTCGATTGACCAGGCAAAGGCGCGGCGTTGGCTCAAGTTGCTCGAGCAGGCTGATCATGGTGTCGATTTTCAGCCCTACAGCGCCGAGGGGCGCCCGGCTGACTACACGTACCCGTTTCTGACCGCACCCATGGACTACTGAATGGCATAGGTAAGTACCGCTGCAGGGCATTGGCGCCTTGTTCAGATGACAGCCTCTAATCAAAGGAGCCTGTCATGCCCAACTTGCCTGCCGTCGACAGCGTTAGCTCGGCTCAAGTCGATACGAATATCACGCTATACCCCAGTGGTCATGAACCCCTCCTGCTGACCGCAGATGAAAGCAATGCTGCAGCCCTGATGGCCAAGGCCCTCGGTGCAATGGAGGCGTTCTACGGGACATTGAACAAGGCGCAGCGCGCGCGGCTGGACGCTTTGTATGGCACGCCCCGGGTGGGCGCCGATGCACTCATGAAGGTCGTACAGGACGCCAAGTCACAGGTCAGCCGCCACCTCGCCACGTTATGTGGGCGCGATGTGCAGGTGGACGCTGTGCGTATTCACACGGCCCGCACCGAAAAGCCCGATGTCAGCGAGCCGCTGTGGGCCTGGCTCGCTCGCGGTACACCCGTCCAGCTTGCCCAGCCCCGGCTGACCCGGGATGCCAACGATTTTGTCGACAACAGTTGGCTGACGCTCGGAGGCGGTGCCTTGGCCAAGCAGGACGGCAGCCAGGTAACGGTCGATGAAGTTGTCAGCATTGGCCGTGAGCTGGACATCGGCGCATCAATTGCCACCCAGTGTGATGCCTGGTTGGCGCAAGCGGAGGTGGCCTCGACAATCAGGTGCGAGTCGAATGCCAACTTCGAGATAGCGCTGCTCAATGCCCTGAAAGTGGGGCAGATTACGCCTGCTCAGCACCTGCAACTGCAAGCGAGCGCTGGCGTGTCGCTGGCCGGGATAGTGAGCTATGGCTTGCCAATCGCGGGGCTGACACTGCACAGAGGCAACTTCATGTTACGCGTGGAGGGGCATGACCTGCCGGTGTACGCCCTGAGTACAGCCAGCGGCGTTTACGTCTATGCGGGCCTGTTCCCCGAGGGCCGGTTGTTCGTTGCGGACGCCGTGCAAGGTTTCAGTGCCATGCAGGTATTCAGCGAGGCGTTTCGCCGCGACCTTTGGGGCACCCGGCGTGAGCGTTCGGGGTGGTCATGGTCGCTGCTGACACCCTCGGCACAGCGGGCGGTTGGCGCCAAGATGCCGCAGCCGTTGGCAAACAGCACGGCCTACCCAGCAAGCGCCTATTGGGCCCATGGCGCCGGTGTTTACGCGAGCAAGGCTGACTATGATCGCGGCGCAAGCGGCGTGCGCTTTACTGCACCGTATCCGTTGTCGCAGTCCACGGTCACCGGCCGATTGGCAAGCGCCTATGGCGCCTTGCTGGTGGGGCGGGTCAAGGAGCATTTCACGCCCAATCAGAGCAGCAGCCTGGAGCATGCCCAGCGCATCGGCGCCGAGGTGCTTGCCTTCGTGCTGGACGTCATCTTGATTGCGGTCCCTGGCGATGTGAAGTTCCCAGGCCGGGCGCTACTGTTCAAGGCCATGTTCGCCAAGCAGCTGGCCATTGACCTGCCGCAGAACCTGGTGCAATCGAAGTGGGACGAGGCAGCCGAAACACTGGTGGATTTTTTCGAAACCGTGCTGGAAATGCAGCTCCTGCGTAAGGCGGGCACGCTGGTCAGGTCGCGGCTCGACAAGCTCAACCGAACGCTATTGCCGGGTCGCACGTTCCCTTCTGCCGATACCGGCGCTGTCGGCGCCCCGCCAGTCACGGCCGTGCAGCGTTTGCGCAGCATGTTGCCCCCTACGCTTCACGGCTTGAGCGATGATGCGATGGCCACATTGCTGCGTCACGCAGGGACCAGCAAGCAGGCCTTGAATGCCATGTGGCGGGGGAAGGCCCCGATGGACATGGCGCTTGCGGCGGCGGCCAGCGAAGCGATGAACCGTGAGCTGATCGGGCAAACGGCGTCGCTGCTGGCAACCCCGCAGTACACGCAGCTGCCGGAAGCTGTGGAATGGCCGGTGGTGGGCTGGTTGGCCCACAGCCTGAATGTTCGTATCAGCGTCGAGGATACCGACGGGCACTCGCTCAGGGTATTCGAGCCTGAGCGCGGGGCAGCGGACGGTGAAGGCGCAGCGAGGCGTGAAGTGGTGTTGACTCGGCATGACCGATGGCACTACGGGAGCGGCCAGGAAAATGGCAACGGCGAGACAGCCGATTCGCTGTTCCTCTACGTGCAGGCGCCCACCCGGGCCGGGCTGGTCGTGGACAATCGCGGCGAGTTGGCAGCGCGCTTGAAGCATGATGCGGTAACTCAGTTCGAGCGACCGGAGCAGGCGTACCTGCTGCAGCGCGCCATCCACCACGACAACCGACCCCGTGGCAGCGTACCCAAGGGTGAAGGCGCACTGCTGGCCGTGTCGGTGGAGGGCCATGACAACCTCCCCGAGGGGCGGCTGCAGGGCAGCGATGCCGCTGCGGTAAGCGCGCACAGCGAGCGTTGTGTTGCGCAACCGGGAAGCCCAGCAAACCTGGCCAAGGCCAGGTACCAGGCGGACCTTGCCGCGCTGGCTGGAGCGCCAGGGCCCGCCGGCCCGCAGTCATTGACCTTCAGCGCAGAGTCGCTGTACCTAAGTGCGCTGCTGCGCCTGATCAGCGAACACGACCTGCAGCAGCGCGTTGCAGTGCGGGTGATGGCGGGTGGCAAAAGCGTCGCGGCCTGGGGAAGCGAGCAGGCTTCGCAGGTGCTGGTGCTGCAGCGCCGTGGGGAGGAGGGCGCCTATGTCTATCGGGGGCAACTCGACGGTGGGGATACGATAGCGCCGGCCAAGGGCAGCTCGGCACCGGTGAGTGATGTGCTGTTGCGGGTCATGGACGACGCTGCTCGCGAACGCCTCGGGATCAACATCGGCGATGCGCAGGCGCTGAACGAAGCGGTGATGGGCAAGCTGCTGGCCGATGCCGGGAGCGCCCCAGCGCCAAGTGGCCTGAAAGGCGTGGACGTGCACGCCGACCCTGAGTTGAGTGCCTGTCTGCAGGCCGTGACGCTGCCCGCCGCGCCTGGCGCCGACGGCCTGACGCTGCAGGGCAAAGAGGCCTGGTTGCAGTGGGGCGCTGGCGCGCTGGAGCTGCGCCAGGAAGGGACGTCGTGGCGGGTCCAGGGGCCCGCCATGACGCGAGGGCCGTTGTTGCACCGAAGTTACGGCGAATGGCGCCGCCTGCAGGAACCCGTGGAAGCTGTCGACCAACTGGTTGACGGCCCGGTACAAGGCGCAGCCGTACAGGCCAGGTTGGCGGCGCTGCACGCCCGCGACCCGCTTGCACGCCTCTACCATGATGCAGTCGACAGCGGGGGCGGCGGTGCGAGCTATATCGCCTTTCGTGGCCTGAGTACCACCTTCTACCGTGTCAAGGCCGCTGAACCTGGGGCGGTGGAAGTGGAGGTGGTGCGGCCCGCGGGCACCGGTGGCGGTGTCTGGTTGCATCGGTTGCAGTCTGGCCTGTGGCAACGTGCACAGACCTTGCCTGGGGGTATGGACAATAACGCTGACGCCCAGCCGTGGCGGCCTTGGAGCAGGCCCGGCGCGCAACAACTGCCACGGACATTGGGTTTGTCAGGTTCCACACATGAGGGTACGTTCAGCCTCGCGGGGGGCACGCACAAAGCGTCCAACCGGTTCTTTCCATTTGTACGTCCCAGGCACCGTCGAGCTGAACTCGACAGGCTATTTGCCAATGCACCGGAGGCAGTCCAGCGCAGCAGCGACAGTGCCAACATTGCCGCGAAAGTTGAGCTGTTTCACCATCAATGGCAGTTGCCGGTGGATCTCACAGCGCTGCGTTTCGTTCGCATGCCGGGCGAAATCACCTCGGAAGCCAAGCACATCAGTGGGGCATTGATCGCTGACCTGGTGACGGCGCAACACGCAGGGCAGCCACTGATCAGGCGTGTGCTGGAACCCATGTCAGGGTCGGGCTTCTACAGCAACTTCATCAGGGCCACCGGGTTTCGTGGCGAGATGAGGATCAACGACATCAGCCCTCTGGTCACGCTGACGCAAACTGAGATCGTTCGGCAGCCCGATCGGGTTAAACACCATATCAACAACATCATGCAGGCATTGGTCGAGCTTTGGCAGGTCAACAACCATGACTTTGCCTTCGATCCGCAGACATTGAAAATCAACTTCCCCAATGGCGATGCCTCACGCACATTCGTGAACTCCGCCCAGGTCAAACGTTACCGTGACGACGTGCGACACTATTTTTATACGACGGTGGAATCGCAATACAAATTGCGCGATGGGGATATTGTGGTGTCTCCCGATTCTTCGTTCCTGGCTGACCCCATAAATGGCGAGACCGAGGCGAGGGCCTACATTGCCGCCGCGTTCTACATCATGCAAAACAACTCGACCCGGCACCGGGCGCCTGTGCAGATCAATGAAATGGGCCGGCTCGATCTGCCGATGGCGATCGTCACCCGCGATGGCAATGCGGGCACGGTCTTGTTGCTGGCCAACGGCCTGTCGAACCTTGATGGCCTGAATTACCTGAGCTACCTGCACAGTCATGAGCAAGGGCAAACCACCTTTTCCAGGGTCGATGGTTGGGAAATGCTTCGGGTGGTCGATGGCGAAAGCAACCTGGGGGACCTGGCTATCCTCAGTGGGCACTTCAGCGATGTTTACCTGAGCGAGTTGGAATTCATGGGCAAGGTCAGGGACCATGTCATGCCCTTTGTCCACAACCGTGGCCGGGTCATCATCACCAATGCTTATTCCCCGTACAAAGAGCGTGCTTATCTGGAATTGGGGCTACGGGTGTTCGTGCTGGAAAACCGAGCCGCGGGCTACCTGTTGGTGATGAACGATGCCGTGGCGAGGGATGCAGGCCTTGCCAATGCCTGAGCGTCATCCGTCGACGGACAAAAGACCTTGCTTGAGGAAAGGGCATTGCTCGTCTTAACTGCTGGGGGTGAAGTGCATTCCCATAACCACAACAAGAGGCAATGCAATGGGAAACTCAACCAAGGTCCGCAAAGCTGACAGCAGTGTCGATGCCTGGGCGATTCTTTGCTTGATCGTCCTGGTGGTGGTCACCGCCGTGTATTGGGTCAGCCACCAGTAGACTTCCATTTAGACCGTGATCCAGCCAAGACGCCTGCGGGAGGGATTCCCGCAGGCGTTTTCATGGGCTCAACGCGCGGTCATGTGCATGGCCAATTGCACCAGGCCGATCAGTATCAGAATGAACAGCAGGGTGAACACGGTACCCATCGCAATGAAATGGCTGGCCTTGCCGTGGGTGAAATCGCGTGCGCGGTTCTTGCCGCTCTGCACACCGAAGGCGGCGGCGAGGATGCTGTGCAGCATTTGCCAGAAGGTGGGGGGCTTGCCTTGGCTTGAGTCGTCCATGGGGGCTCCTGGGTATTCGGAGGCAATCAGGGACAGTGTAGGCAATGGAAGGGATGTTGGCTTTGCTGGCCTATTCGCGGGCAAGCCCGCTCCCACAGGGGCGCGCAAATCCCTGTAGGAGCGGGCTTGCCCGCGAATAGGCCAGTCAGGCTAGAACGGTCTTAGCTGTCGTACCCAAGGTTCGGCGCCAACCAACGCTCACTCACGCTCACCTCCTGGCCTTTACGCGCGCTGTAGCTGTCGATCTGGTCCTTGTCGACCTTGCCCACGGCAAAGTACTGCGCCTGCGGGTGGGCAAAGTACCAGCCGCTGACCGCCGCCGCCGGGAACATCGCAAAGTGTTCGGTCAGGAACACGCCGCTTGGGCCTGTCTCGCCAATGGCCGTGCCATCGAGCAGGCGGAACAGGGTTTCTTTCTCGGTGTGGTCCGGGCAGGCCGGGTAGCCTGGGGCAGGGCGGATGCCGCTGTACTGCTCTTTGATCAACGCTTCGTTGTCCAGGTGCTCGTCGCGGGCGTAACCCCAGTGCTCTTTACGCACCTGCTCGTGCAGCCATTCGGCGCAGGCTTCGGCCAGGCGGTCGGCCAAGGCCTTGACCATGATCGAGCTGTAGTCATCGCCCTTGTCCTGGTAGGCCTTGGCCACTTCTTCGGCGCCGATACCTGCGGTGGTGATGAAGCCGCCGACGTAGTCGGTGACGCCGCTGTCTTTGGGTGCGACGAAGTCGGCCAGCGACCAGTTTGGCTTGTTGTCTGGCTTGATGGTCTGCTGGCGCAGGTGATGAAGGGTGGCCAGGGGCTGGCCGTCATCGCCATAGACCTCGATGTCGTCATCGGCGACCTGGTTGGCCGGCCAGAAGCCGAACACGGCGCGGGCACTGATCAGCTTCTCGTCGATCAGTTTGTCGAGCATCTCGCGGGCGTCCTTGTACAGCGACGTCGCGGCCTCGCCGACCACTTCGTCGGTGAGGATGCGCGGGAATTTGCCGGCCAGGTCCCAGGAGATGAAGAACGGCGTCCAGTCGATGTACTCGGCCAGGGTGCGCAGGTCGATGTCTTCCAGCACCTTGACGCCGGTGAAGGTAGGCACGGCTGGCTGGTAGCTTGCCCAGTCATACTGCGGCTTGGCCGCGATGGCCTTGGCGTAGCTCAGGCGCTCGGTGCGGGCACTGCGGTTGGCGGTGCGCTCGCGCACTTCGACGTAATCCTGACGGGTCTTCTCGACGAAGCCGGGCTTGAGCTCCTTGGACAACAATTGGGTTGCCACGCCGACGGCGCGCGAAGCGTCGGTGACGTAGATTACCGCGTCGTTGCTGTACTTGGGTTCGATCTTCACCGCCGTGTGCGCCTTGGAGGTGGTCGCGCCCCCGATCATCAGCGGCAGGTTGAAGCCCTGGCGCTGCATTTCGCGGGCAACGTGGACCATCTCGTCCAGCGAAGGGGTGATCAGGCCGGACAAGCCGATGATGTCGCATTTTTCGTCGCGTGCGGTCTGCAGGATTTTCTCGGCCGGCACCATCACGCCCAGGTCGACGATGTCGTAGCCATTACAGCCCAGCACCACGCCGACGATGTTCTTGCCGATGTCATGCACGTCGCCCTTGACCGTGGCCATCAGGATCTTGCCCTTGGCTTCGGGCTTGTCGCCTTTTTCGGCTTCGATGAACGGGATCAGGTGTGCCACGGCCTGCTTCATCACGCGCGCCGACTTGACCACCTGCGGCAAGAACATCTTGCCGGCACCGAACAGGTCGCCAACCACGTTCATGCCGCTCATCAGCGGGCCTTCAATGACTTCGATCGGGCGCGCGCACTGCTGGCGGCACTCCTCGGTGTCTTCGACGATGTGCGCGGTGATGCCTTTGACCAGGGCATGTTCCAGGCGTTTGCCGACCGGCAGCGAGCGCCAGGCTTCGTTTTCGACTTCCTTGGTGGCGCCGCCGCCTTTGTAGTCGTCGGCGATGGCCAGCAGCGCATCGGTGCCTTCCGGGGTGCGGTTGAGCACCACGTCCTCGACCTTGTTGCGCAGGTCGGCCGGGATTTCGTCGTAGATTTCCAGCTGGCCGGCGTTGACGATACCCATGGTCAGGCCATTGCGGATGGCGTGGAACAGGAACACCGAATGGATCGCTTCACGCACCGGGTTGTTGCCGCGGAACGAGAACGACACGTTGGACACACCACCCGAACTCAAGGCGTGGGGCAGGTGGTCGCGGATGTAGGCGCAGGCTTCGATGAAGTCGACAGCGTAGTTGTTGTGCTCTTCGATGCCGGTGGCGACGGCGAAGATGTTCGGGTCGAAGATGATGTCTTCCGGCGGGAAGCCGACTTCGTTGACCAGGATGTCGTAGCTGCGCTTGCAGATTTCCTTCTTGCGCGCGGCGGTGTCGGCTTGGCCGACCTCGTCGAAGGCCATCACCACCACGGCGGCGCCGTAGCGCTTGCACAGGCGGGCGTGGTGCTTGAACTGCTCGACGCCTTCCTTCATGGAAATCGAGTTGACGATGCCCTTGCCCTGGATGCACTTGAGGCCCGCCTCGATCACTTCCCACTTGGAGGAGTCGATCATGATCGGCACGCGGGAGATGTCCGGCTCGCCAGCGATCATGTTGAGGAAGCGGACCATGGCGGCCTGGGAGTCGAGCATCCCTTCGTCCATGTTGATGTCGATTACCTGGGCACCGGCTTCGACCTGTTGCAGGGCCACTTCCAGGGCTTCGGTGTAGTTCTCTTCGCGGATCAGCCGGGCGAACTTGGCGGAACCTGTGATGTTGGTGCGCTCGCCCACGTTGACGAACAGCGACTGGCGGTCGATGGTGAACGGCTCCAGGCCCGACAGGCGACAGGCCTTGGCGATCTCCGGGATCTCACGTGGCTTGTACTTGGCAACCGCCTCGGCGATGGCCTGGATGTGGCCCGGGGTGGTGCCGCAGCAGCCGCCGATGATGTTAAGGAAGCCGCTGGCAGCGAACTCCTCGACCACCGCGGCCATTTCGGCCGGGGTTTCGTCGTACTCACCGAAGGCGTTGGGCAGGCCGGCGTTGGGGTGCGCCGAGACGTGGGTGTCGGCCTTGGTCGACAGCTCTTCCAGGTACGGGCGCAGGTCTTTGGCGCCGAGGGCGCAGTTGAGGCCGACGGAAATCGGCTTGGCGTGGCGCACCGAGTTCCAGAAGGCTTCGGTGGTCTGGCCCGACAGGGTGCGGCCCGAGGCGTCGGTGATGGTGCCGGAGATCATGATCGGCAGTTCGACGTTGTCATCCTCAAACACCTGTTGCACGGCGAAGATCGCGGCCTTGGCGTTGAGGGTGTCGAAGATGGTTTCGATCAGGATCAGGTCGGCGCCGCCCTCGATCAGGCCGCGGGTGGCCTCGATGTAGTTTTCTACCAGTTCGTCGAAGGTGACGTTGCGGTAGCCGGGGTCGTTGACGTCCGGGGAAATCGAGCAGGTGCGGCTGGTCGGGCCCAGTACGCCGGCGACGAAGCGCGGTTTGTCCGGCGTCTCCAGTGTCTTGGCGTCGGCCACCTGGCGGGCGATGCGCGCGCCTTCGACGTTCAGCTCGTAGACCAGCGATTCCATACCGTAGTCGGCCTGGGAAATCTGCGTGGCGTTGAAGGTGTTGGTTTCGAGGATATCGGCGCCAGCGTCCAGGTAGGCTTTCTCGATCGCGGCGATGACATCGGGGCGGCTAAGCAGCAACAAGTCGTTGTTACCTTTCACATCGCTTGGCCAATCGGCAAAGCGCGTGCCACGATAGTCGTGTTCCTCGAGGCGATAACTTTGGATCATAGTACCCATGCCGCCGTCGAGGATCAGGATGCGCTCTTTGAGTGCGTGCTGGAGTGCTTGGAGACGAGCGCTGCGGTCGGACATAGGAACTACCTGGTCGGGCGAATATCAGAAGGTGCCGAATCATAACAAAGCTGCGCGGTTTTTAGGCGCACTGCCCATTTGCATGAATTTAGCTCATGTTGGCACACAAGCACCCAAGGACGACCAGGCAATCGTGATGGCTTTCAAGAACCAGGACTTTCCGCACATGGTGCATCGTTGTATTCGTGCTTGGGCGGGCGTTTTCGCCTTGCTCATCAGTGGCGCGACCTTCGGGCAGGCTGCCCAATCGAGCCCGGCTATTTCCTACACCCGGGATATCCAGCCGATTTTCACCGAGAAGTGCGTGGCCTGCCATGCCTGCAACGATGCGGCCTGCCAGCTCAAGCTGGAAAGCCCAGAGGGCGCGGTGCGGGGAGCGACCAAGGTGCCGGTGTACCAAGGTGACCGCAGCGCGGCGGTGCCGACTACGCGGCTGTTCTACGACGCCCACAGCGAGGGCGAGTGGCGCAAGAAGGGCTTCTACTCGGTGCTCGACGGCCAGGGCAGCCAGGCCGCGCTGATGGCGCGCATGCTCGAGCTGGGGCACAAGACGCCGCTTACGCCCAATGCCAAGCTGCCCGAGGACATCGTCTTGGGCATCAACCGCAACAACATGTGCCCTTTGCCCCATGAGTTCGACGCCTACGCTGGCGCGCACCCTAAAGAAGGCATGCCGCTGGCGGTCACCGGCCTGACCGACCAGGAGTACACCACCCTGCAACGCTGGCTGGCAGCTGGCGCGCCGGTGGAGTATCAGCCGATTCAGCCGAGCGCGGTCGAGGCCAAGCAGATCGCCGACTGGGAAGAGCTGCTCAACCGCCCGGGTTCGACCGAGGCGCTGGTTGGCCGTTGGCTTTATGAGCACCTGTTCCTTGCGCACATCTACTTCGTCGGCGGGGAGCAGGGCCACTTCTTCCAGTGGGTGCGTTCCCGCACGCCCAGTGGCCAGCCGGTCGATGTGATCGCGACCCGACGCCCCAACGACCCGCCAGGCACCGACTTTTATTACCGGCTGATGCCGGTGCAGGGTGTGATCGTGCACAAGACGCACATCACTTATCCAATGGGGCCGCAGAAGCTCAAACGGGTCAAGCAACTGTTCTACGCGGGTGACTGGCATGCCTCGGCGCTGCCAGGCTATGGCCCGCGCCACCGGGCCAACCCGTTCGAGACCTTCGAGGCGATCCCGGCGGTGGCGCGTTACCAGTTCATGCTGGATAACGCCGAGTACTTCGTGCGCACCTTCATCCGTGGCCCGGTGTGCCGTGGGCAGATTGCAACCGACGTGATCCGCGACAACTTCTGGGCGCTGTTCCAGGAGCCGGCCCATGACCGCTACATCACCGATGCCCAGTACCGTGGCGAGGCCACGCCGCTGCTGGCCATGCCGGGGCAGATCGACGACGTGGGCAGTGTGCTGGGCCTCTGGCATGCCTACCGCGACAAGCGCAACGAATACGAAAAACTGCGCCGCGAAGCCTATGCCGAAATGCCGGCGCCGGGTTGGTCGACGCTGTGGGCCGGTAATGACAATGCACTGCTGAGCATCTTCCGCCACTTCGACAGCGCCTCGGTGACCAAGGGCCTGATCGGGGATGTGCCGCTCACCGTGTGGCTGTTTGACTACCCCTTGTTCGAGCGCACTTACTACCAGTTGGCCGTCAACTTCGATGTGTTCGGCAACGTTTCGCACCAGTTGCAGACCCGCCTGTACTTCGACCTGATCCGCAATGGCGCGGAGGTCAACTTCCTGCGCCTGATGCCGGCCGACCAGCGTGGCGCGATCCTCAGCGACTGGTACCAGAACAGCGGCAAGGTGAAGATGTGGCTCGATTACGAGGACATCGACACTGACACCCCAAGCGGTATCAAGCTGGACCCGGCGAACCCAAAACGCGACTTCGGGCTCAAGCTGGTGCAGCGTACCGGCAGCCTGAATGCGGCGCCTGACCCGATCAACCGCTGCCAGGGGGCTTACTGCTCGCGGCCGCAGATGAACGAAGCGTTCCGCAATGTCGAGCAGTCGCTCAGCCGCCTGGTGTCGCGCCCGGCTGCCGGGCTCAAGGTCATCAACCAACTGCCTGAGGCGACGATGCTGCGTATCGAAGGGCAGGGCGGCCAGCGCCAGGTGTACAGCCTGCTGCGCAACCGTGCGCACAGCAACGTTGCCTTCCTGATGGGCGAGGCTTACCGCTATCAGCCTGGGCTCGACACCCTGACCTTGTACCCGGGCGTGCTCAGCAGCTACCCGAACTTCATCTTCAACATTCCGGCCGAGGACGTGCCCGAGTTTGTCGAGGACATGGAGTATGCGCGTGATGATGCCGACAAATTCGAGCGCATCGTCATGCGCTGGGGCGTGCGCCGCAGCCATCCGCAGTTCTGGCAGTACTTCCATGACCTCAATAGCTATATCAAGGAGACCCAGCCGGTAGAAGCGGGTGTGCTGGACATGAACCGCTACGAGAACCTCTGATCGGCCAACCTGACCTTTCCGAAACAACTGCGGTCGGAAAGGTTGGGTGGTCTTGATCGATTGCAGGGGGCTGCTTTGCAGCCCTTCGCGGGTGAACTCGCTCCCACAGGGATAGCGCTGGCCTCTGGACCGGTGCAGTAGCTGTGGGAGCGTGTTTACCCGCGAACGAGCGCGTAGCGCTCGCCTCTGCATTCGGCCAGCGGCCTCAATGCACCGGCAATCGCAGGGTATTTCATGCTGTATTCGCTTCAGGCACTGCGGGCGTTCGCCGCCTGGGTGGTGGTCTGCCACCATTTCATGCAGATCTTTTTCGACTTCAAGGCCAGTGGGCCCATCGGCCAACTGCTCACCGACCGGGGCGCTGTCGGCGTCGACATCTTCTTCGTCATCAGCGGCCTGGTTATCTACCTCTCCACCCGCGACAAAACCATCGAACCCCGCCAGTTCCTGCTCAACCGGGTGCTGCGCATCGTCCCGGCGTACTGGTTCTACACCTTGGTCATGGCGGGCCTGCTGCTGGCGGCCAGCCGCTGGATGCCGCACCAGGAATTCGACTGGCACCACCTGCTGTTGTCGCTGCTGTTCGTGCCTGCGGAAAACCCCGGCGGGTATGGCCTTTATCCGACCTTGAACGTGGGCTGGACGCTGAACTTCGAGATGTTCTTCTACCTGCTGTTCGGCCTGGCATTCCTGGTCCGCCAACGCCATCAGTTGCTGCTGGTCACTGTCGCGCTGCTGCTGGTGAGTGAAGTGCTGGGGCGGCTGGGTGTGCTCAGCCGCTTCTACAACAACGACATCATTTATGAGTTCCTGCTCGGCATCGGCCTGGGTGTGCTGTATCGGCGCGGCCTGATCCGCCAGGGCATCTGGATGCCCCTGGCGTTGCTCGCGGTGGCGGGGTATGCCATCTACCACCTCGACGCCTCCCAGCGTCTGGTGCACTGGGGCCTGCCGAGCGCGCTGGTGGTGCTGGCCTTTGTCTCCCTGGAGCCGGTGTTCGCGGGTAACCGGCTGCTCAAGGCGCTGGGCGACTGTTCGTATTCGGTCTACCTGATTCACGTGCTGGTGCTGTATGCCGGCTGGTTCGCCAGCCAGCGGCTGCACCTGAACCCGTACCTGGTGTTTGCCCTGTGCGTGCCGTCCATTGGACTAATGTCGTGGTTCAGCTACCAGTGGCTGGAGCGCGGCCTGTACCGGCGAATGCAGGCCTGGCTGGCGGCGCCACGGGGGCAGGCGCCGGCGTATGCGCTTTCCCGAGTCAAATACTAGGACTTTGTACAAGGGCCAGGTTGGCGTACACTTGGCCGCAAGTCTGTGAGGAACTTCCATGAGCGCTATAACCATTACCGACGCCGCCCATGATTACCTGGCCGATCTGCTCTCTAAGCAGAATACGCCCGGCATCGGCATCCGCATTTTCATCACCCAGCCAGGCACCCAGTACGCAGAGACGTGCATTGCCTACTGCAAGCCGGGCGAAGAGAAGCCTGACGACACCGCCGTGGGTCTGAAGAGCTTCACCGCTTACCTCGATGCAGTCAGCGTACCTTTCCTGGAAGACGCGCTGGTCGATTACGCCACCGACCGCATGGGCGGCCAGCTGACCATCAAGGCGCCGAACGCCAAGGTGCCGATGGTCAACGAAGACAGCCCGATCAACGAGCGTATCAACTACTACCTGCAGACCGAGATCAACCCGGGCCTGGCCAGCCATGGCGGCCAGGTAAGCTTGGTGGACGTGGTCGACGACGGCATCGCCGTGCTGCAGTTTGGCGGCGGTTGCCAGGGCTGCGGCCAGGCCGACGTTACCCTGAAGGAAGGCATCGAGCGCACCCTGCTCGAGCGTATTCCGGAGCTCAAAGGTGTGCGCGACGTGACCGACCACACCCAGAAAGAAAACGCGTACTACTGATACCAGGGTTCGCCGCTTCCTTAGCAACAAACTGTTACGAGTTCAACCCCTGCGACAACAGGCCGCAGCCCGTATTCAAAGGGCTGCAGGCCATCTGCGCCTTCGTCGGGTAGAAGCACTTGGGGTGTCATGTAAGAATGCCCCGGTTTTTCGGCTGGCCCGTCCCAAGGGCCGGTACCTTTCCTGTAAAGGATGGCCTGTAAAGGATAGTTCCATGAATGATCTGTATACCCGGCGCGCGGTTGTCGCCGGGATGGGCGTTCTCGGGCTTGGCCTGCTGGCTGGCTGCAGCCCGGCCCGGGGTCTTGAGTTCAAGTACGGCAAGAACATGAGCAACGAAATCCTTGGGCGCAAGTTCAACCTCAAGGACCCCCAAGGCAACCCGCGTACCCTGTCGAGCTTCTACGGCAGCATGCCGATGATTTTCTTCGGCTTCACCCAGTGCCCGGCGGTCTGCCCGACCACGCTGGCGCGGGCGGCGCAAATCAGGCAGTTGCTCAGGGGCCGCGACCGTGACTTGTTCCAGGTGGTATTCATCACCCTGGACCCGGAGCGCGACACCCCCGAAGTGCTCGACGCCTATGTCAAAGCGTTCGACCCCTCGTTCACCGCGCTGACGGGCACCCCCGAAGAAATCGCCGAGGTGGCCAAAGAGTTCAAGGTGTTCTACGAGAAGGTCCCGGCCGGTGATACCTACACCATCTCTCATTCGTCCACCAGCTACGTCTACGATACGCGTGGCACCCTGCGCCTGAGCCTGGGCCATTCCCTGAACGCCAAGGAATGCGCTGAAGACCTGGTCACCCTGATGGAGATTTGCTAATGGCTGTTTCACTGCAACCGATCAAGCGCGGCCTGGCCGCCATCGCCCTGCTGGGCCTTGCCCTGCCTGCCCTGGCCCAGACCACCGTGAGTGATGCTTGGGTGCGCGCCAGCGTGCCGCACCAGCAGTCCACCGGTGCCTTCATGACCCTGACGGCCAGCAGCGACAGCAAGCTGGTGGGCGTTGAATCGCCTGTGGCCAAGACCGTGCAAGTGCATGAAATGACCATGAACGGCGACGTGATGGGCATGCGTGAGGTCAAGGCCGTCGAGTTGCCGGCTGGCAAAGCAGTCACCCTGGACCCGAACGGCCTGCACGTGATGCTGATGGGGTTGAACCAGCAGGTGAAAGAAGGCGAGCAGGTGCCGCTGACCCTGGTCATCGAAGATGCCAAGGGCGGTAAAGAAAAGCTTCAGGTGCAAGCGCCAGTGCGTCCGCTCAACGCCGAGGCAGGCGGTGGGCATGACCACATGCACATGAATCACTGATTGATCTGGGGCTGCGCATAGCGGCCCCAATTCATTCAGCTACGAAAACGCGGCAAGGGCCTGTCGAGGGTCAGCGAGGTCAAGGTCTTGCGTACCTGGGCTTCGTCGGCCTCCAGGGCCTTTAGACTCGCGCGGATCTTGCCGGCGACGGGCACATCGCCCTGCCGGTCGATCCAGTCGGCAATCTCCTTGCAGGCACTGCTCAGGCAGGCCTGACGCTGGTTCATCAGCGATATGAGGGTGGTGAGCTCTCTTTCGGACATGGCAGGATCCTCCAATTCAGCCCTGTCAGTGTAGCAGTGGCCAGCAAGCTTGCCTGGGGCCGGGTGTCGCAGGGCGTCAGCTTGGCAGGCAGGCGCTGCGGTATGCGCCTGGGGTTACCCCATAAGCCTGCTTGAACTGCCGGCTCAAGTGGCTCTGGTCGGCAAACCCAAGCGCAAACGCCACCTCCGAAGCCGCCTGGCCGCGTTTCAAAAACTCACGGGCACGGGCCAGGCGCCGTTGCTTGAGCCAGGCATGGGGCGGCAGGCCGGTGGCCTGGCGAAACACCCGGGCGAAGTGGAAGGGTGACAGGTTGACCGCCGCCGCCAGGGCTTCAAGCGATGGCGGGTCGGCCAGCTGACTCTCCAGCAGTTCACGGGCGCGGGCCACCGCCTGCGGCTCATGGCCCGGTGCAGCGGGTTCGGCGCATTGCCCATGGCGTTGCACCAGGGCCAGCACGGCATGGCGCCAGGCGGTCTGCTGTTCCAGGGCGCTGGCTGCGCCTTCGGACAACTGGTGCAACTGGCTGAAGGCGAGCGCCAGGGCCGGGTCCTGGATCACACTGTCCTTGAAGGTGGGCATGCCGTGGCGGCCCAGTTCCAGCTCCTCCAGCACGCCCGTTACCCGCTCATGCTCTGGGTAGAAACCGCGGTAGCGCCAGCCGGCTTCGTGGGCGGTGGCGCCGGTGTGCAGTTCGTCGGGGTTGATCAACACCATGCTGCCCACCGGGGCCAGGTGTTCGCTGCCACGATGCCAGAAGCGCTGGGCGCCCGACTCGATCACGGTGAACACGTAGCCTTCATGCACGTGCGGGGCGAAGCGCTGCTGGAAATACCGCGCGTGCAGCATTTCGACGTCGCCCAGCGCCGGCGCCTGCCACAGGTGCGTCTGCTCGCGCAGGGGCGTGGTCATGCCAGCCAGCTGCGCAGGAGGAAGAAGATCAACATGCTCACCAGCATGCTCAGCAACACGCTGCGGGTCAACAGCACCAAGGCGACGGCCACCACCGAGCCCAGCAGATAAGGGTTGAGCAGGCTCAGGTTCAGCTGGTGGTCAGGCATGAAAATGATCGGCCCGCAGATGGCGGTGAGCATGCCCGGCACCGCGAAGCCCAGAAACTGCCGGGCATTGGAACTCAGGCGCAAGGGCAGGCGTGGTTCAAGAAACGCATAGCGATTGAGAAACACGATGGCGCCCATGGCGAAAATCAGTAACCAGGTCATGCGCGGCCTCCAAAGCACTTTTGGCAAATGAAGCCGGCGCCCATGCCGAGCAGGCCCGCGGCCACCAGGGCAGTTTCCCAGTGCCAGGCACTGAACAGGACCGAGCAGAACAGCGATACGGCCACGCACACCACCGTGGCCAGGTTGCGCACCAGTGGCGCGATCAGGGCGACGAAGGTGGCGACAATCGAGAAGTCCAGGCCCAATTGGTCGAGGTGCGGGATGTTCTGGCCAAGGACGATGCCTGCCAAGGTGAACAGGTTCCAAGCGATGTAGAAGGTCAGGCCCACACCCAGCGCATACCAGCGATTGAACTGCTGCTGGTCGTAATGGCTGGTCAGGGCAAAGAACTCGTCGGTCAGCAAAAAGCCCAGGCCCAACCGCCAGCGCAGCGGCTGGTTCGACAGCACCGGGCGCATGGACAGGCCGTACAGCAGGTGCTGCGATGTCAGCAGCAAGGTGGTGAGCAGGATCGAGGCCAGGTTGGCGCCGCCCTTGAGCATGCCGATCGCCACCAGTTGTGCAGCACCGGCGAAGACGATGGCCGACAGCCCCTGGCCTTGCCAGGCGCTCAGGTTGGCCTCAATGGCCATGGAGCCGGCCAGCAGGCCCCAGGGGGCGACGGCCAGTGAAAGCGGGAGGATGGCGATGGCGCCATGAACAAAGGCTTGGCGAGCGATGTGTGGGTTGTGGGGCATGGTGGCTGCAACGCGTGTACTCGGTTGGGCAGCATGCCAGAGTGAAGCGGGCGATGGCTTGAACGATCTTGCTGGTTTGTCGACTCGCCGCTATCGATGGCTGGTCAACCAGCGCTGCGCAGTCGAGCATCCGTTGATGTCCACGGCCTTTTGCAGCAAGGCCTGGCGATGCCCTGGGTCAAGGTCGGCCAGCACCCGGTACACCTCGGCCTGGTAGTCACGCTGGCGCCCCCACTGCATGTTCAGGCCTTGCGGCTGGCTGCGGTTGCAGGCCAGTCGTGTGGTGGGCTGTGGGTAGTAGGGAGCGTATTGGGGGGCCATGCTTGGGATCGCCTCCAGCGCAGCGCGATAGTCTGCGCTGGCGTTGTAGGGCGGGCACCAGGTGGCAATGGCCGGTGCCGGTGGCGCGAAGCCTTGCTTGAGGCTCGCCTCCAGCAAAGGGCAGGCAGCGTCCGGGATCTGGGCCACCGGCAGGTAGGTCATGTAGTACAGCGCCAGCCGGTACTGGGCCACGGGGTGGCCAAGCTCCACCGACTTTTTCAGCAGTGCCACGGCGGTGGGCAAGGTGTGCGCGAGGGCCTGGCCCTGGCGGGTGAGCTCCGGGTCGCTGCCCACGGCAGTGCGCAGTGAGCTGGCGCCGTCGTCCTGGCTGTCGGCCTGCTCGAGCAAGGGCAGGGCCTGGCGGTAGAGCAAGTCGGCATGAGGGTCTATGCGCACGTCGAGCGCTTGCGCGGCCAGTGGCATCAAGGCGATCACCAGCGGCGACAGGGTTGCCACACGACTCACAGGCAGGCCTCGTGGGACGGGCAGTCACGACAGGCGGCCAGTGGTTGATGCACGGCTTGGATGTTCATCACAGGTACAGGTACGCCTCGGGCGAATCGGAACGACGACGTATTCTAGCCACCCAAGGGGCCTCGCCGGAAGACCGGCGGGCAACTGTCAGACGAGCTTGATAGGCGTGACCTTGCGCTGAGCGTGTTTTTCCTGGGCCAGGCCCAGCTTGGCGGTAATGACTTTGGCCAGTGCGTTGTTGCCCAGGTCGTTGAGGTGCAGGCGGTCGACGAACAGGTCGGCGCCAAACACGGGCGAGCTGCTGAGCATGCTGTTCATGTCATAGCAGGCTACCGGGTCGGCCTGGTCTTTGATGCGGCGAAAGAAGGCCGTGTGCAAGTGGCTGTCGAAGACCCCGTCCAGCAGGCGCTCGAAGTTCGCGGGCTGCCGCGCCAACGCCGCCAGCATAGCTTGCTCGCCCGCTGGCAAAGTTTCTCGGCACCAGGGCAGCAGCGGCTGAAGAATGAAGGTGAGGGTGGCGTGGCTGTCTGCCAGCAGCCGCTCCCACTGGCGCAGGGTGCGGCCGATGCTGTCGGCCGCGCGGACCAGGCGTTTTTCTGGGGGCGACAGCGGCTGGGCGGCTGGAGGCGCGGGAGGGGGCGCGGCCAAGGCTTGGCCGATGCGCCGCCAAAGCGATTGTCGGCGGGGGGCTGCGGCAGGCGGCATGCCATCGCTGAAACTGTTCAAGGCTTCCTGAAAACCTGTGACGTGATGCGCCTCGCGGGGGCTGGCGAGGATTTCGTAGAGGGCCTCATGGGCCAAGGTATTGAGGCCGCTGAGCACCACCACGTGGCCGAGCTGGCCGAGGCGGTGCTGGTGAGTCAGGAACATCAGCAGTTCTTGGCCAGCATTGAGCCCGCAGCCTGCCAGGCTCAGCCAGACCTCGCCGGTCAGCATCGACAGGTGCGAAGCCACCGTGTGCTCATCGCTGCTGGCACCGACGCCCAAGGCGGTGGAGCCCCCGACCAACAGGTTGATGCGCGGCGCCGTGCCGCGCTCGGCCGCCGAGAAGCGCTTGCCGGCACAGTGGCTGTAGCGCAGGCCGAGCGCATCGGTGTTGATGGTGCCCGAGCGGTAGCCGCTCTCGTGGATGTGCAAGGCGTGTGGCGCACGGCGGCTGCCCAGTTGCAGAAAGCGCTGGTAGTCCTGTTGCAGCGGCGAAGGAAGGCCCAAAACATCTGTGCTCGTGTCGGTCGATCTCATGGGCACTCCTTGCGAGGCATCCGGCTCAGGCCGCTAGTTCCTTGAGGTTGTACAGCAGGCCGCCGGCCGCGATCAGCAGCAGGGCGACGCCCGAGGCCAGGCTGATGACGCGATTGCTGCGCTGCGAAGCGATCTTGCCGATGGCGAAGATGTACAGGCTGAGCACGGCAAAATCGATGGCCACCCACAACAGCGACAGCACCACCATGCTTTTGCCGAACGACTCGGTGATCTGGATGAACTGAGGGAAGAAGGCGATGAAGAAGATGATGTCCTTGGGGTTGGAGATACCCACCATGAACCCTTGCAGCAGGCCGCCACGCCCAGGCCCAGGCGCTTCGTTCGCCGACTCTGGGGTGGGCGCCTGCAGGGCTTCCTTGAGGGTGCCCACGGCGATGTAGCCGATGAACAGGCAGCCCAGCAGGCTCATGCCGCTGAGCCAGGCCTTGTCGATGGCCGCGCTGGTCAGGATGATCCAGGCCGCCGCGCCAATCAGTACCAGGGACGCCCAGTTGGTCCCCACGGCAGTGAACATGGCTTTGCGCGACCCGGAGGCGGCAGCGGTGTTGACGATCAGTGCCACCACTGGGCCAGGGGTGGCGATCAGCAGCAGGACAGTCAGGGCATAGGTGGCGGTGAGTGCGGTATTCACGGTCAATTCTCGATCAGTGTGTCGGCTGTTACATGGGCGTGGAACGGGCAGCGCGACGGGTTGAGCGAACCCGCCTCCTGTAGCTGGTACTGCTTCCACTCGTAGTTGTCGGCATCGCCGAACGCGCCAAGGGTGTCGGGCATGATGCCGTTGTTGTAATGCTGTACCCGCTCGCGGATGCGGGCACGGATACGCTTGCCACTTTCGGTGCTGGCGTTGGCCACTTCGTCGAAGTTTTCCCGCGGGTTGATGACGAAAGTGATGTGTGGCCCCAGGTTGCGGCTTTTCATCTGTTGGTGGCCGGGGAAGTTCATGTTGATGAACAGCGGCATACCGGCGTAGCAGAACGACCAGCCCGTGTCGTGGGGGTCAGTCGGCATCGCCTGTGGCCAGGGGTGCGGGTCGCGCGCGTGCACGCCCTGCAGGACCTTCCAGGCCAGCGCCTGTTGCTCGGCAAGGGTGTATTCGCTGGCGGTTTCGAGAAACACCACCAATGGGCTGCCGATGCGCTGCTTGAGCGGGATCGGTGTGATGGTGCGCACGTAGTCAGCCAGGCCCTGGGCGATGTCGTCGGCCAGTTGTTCGGCGCGGGCGAAGAGGATGTGGCAGGTCTCGCTGGCGACTGCCTTGCGGCCAAACAGGCAGGGGAATTCGGGGTTGGCGAGAATGCTGCGAAAATGTTGTATGGTTTTGTATGTCCAATGTTGCGTGTTCCGCACATGTTCAGCGGCCAGCTCTAGCGCATCCAGGCGATAGCAGTTTCCATAACCCGTAAACATGATTTCCCCAGGCATCTAATTAAGTAACGTTCCAGTCATATGCAGGCAGAATCGTTGGTAATCTTTATTATTTACCCGCATTTTCTGAGACAGACTTAACGTTGTAAAACGCGTGGAACTATGACCTACTATTAGTCTCACTCATGCTTCGGACGTCGCCATGTCGGAACGGATTCAGGCCTTGCACGCCCTGCGTGCTTTCGAGGTGGCCTCTCGTTATGGCTCCTTTACACGTGCGGCGGAGGAGCTGGCGCTGACCCAAGGGGCGGTCAGCCACCACATCAAGACCCTCGAGGCCATGTTCGGCTGCGACCTGTTCGAGCGTCGTGGGCCGAAACTGAGCCTGACCGAGCACGGGCGCCTGCTGTCACAAGAGCTCAAGGTCGGCTTCAAGATCATCGAAAACGCCTGCGCGTTGCTGCGACAGGACCGATATGGCGTGCGACTGAAGGCGCCATCCACGCTCACCATGCGCTGGTTGCTCAGGGCCCTGGACGGCTTCAAGAAGCTCGATGACAGCAGCAGCGTGCAACTGTCGAGCGTGTGGATGGACATCGACAGCGTGGACTTCTATTCGGAGCCCTACGACTGCGCCATCCTGTTGGCCAACGGCCGTTTCCCCGCCGATGTCGAGAGCTTCAAGCTGTTCGATGAGTGGCTGATCCCGGTGTGCCACCCCGATTACATGGCGCAAGCCCAGCCCGACCTTGCCGACCTGCGCCAATGCGAGTTCTTGCACCCGTCGCCGGACCGTCGCGACTGGCGACGCTGGCTGGCGCGGATGGACGCACTGGATATCAGCATCGACCAGGGGCAGGTGTTCGATACCCTCGACCAGGGGATTTCGGCGGCCCAGCAAGGCCTGGGCATCTCGGTGGTGGACTTGGTGCTGGCCAGCTCCGACCTGTCGGCGGGGCGGCTGGTGACGCCATTCAAGCACGCGGTGGCGACCGGCGACGGGTATTACATGACCTGGCTGAAATCCAGCCCCAAGGCCCGGCAGATGCACAAACTGCGTGACTTTCTGATCAGCCAGGTGCCGCCGTTGGCCTACAAGGACATCAACTATTTGTACGGTTGAGGGCTGCCGGGGAGCACCCGCTCAAGCATGAAATCGATGAACACCCGCAGCTTGGGCGGCACCTGGCGCCCCGACGGCCACAACAGGTAGAAACTGCCACGCCGCTCCATGAAACTGTCGAGTACCGTCACCAGCGTGCCGGCGGCCAGTTCGCGGCGCACGCTGAAGTCTGGCAGGCAGGTGATGCCGCGGTGGTTGAGGGCGAAGCAGATGCGTGTCTCGACGTGGTTGCACACCATCGAAATGGGGATGTCATAGCCTTGGTCGGGGTGCTCCTGGCGCAGCGGCCAAGTCTCCAGCTTGCCGTTGCTGGGGAAGCGGTAGTGCAGGCAGGTGTGTGCACTCAGGTCGCGGGGGTGGGTGGGCGTGTCGCGTTCGCGCAGGTATTGCGGCGATGCCACCAAGCGATGCTGGAAGTGGCCGAGAAACTTGGCATTGAGGCGCGAATCCACGGGTTGACCGCCGCGCATCACCACATCGAACCCTTCTCCGACGATATCCACCATGCGGTCGGTGAACTCCAGGTCCAGTTCAACCTCAGGGTACAACGCCATGAAGTCGGCCAGCGCCGGCATGACCAGCCCGGTGACCTGAGGCAGGCTCACGCGTAGCCGGCCGCGCGGGGTTTCACTGGCCTGTGACAGTGCCTGCTCGGTGGCCTCGATCTCAGCCAGGATACGGCGGCTGCGTTCAAGAAACAGCGTGCCTTCGGCGGTCAGCGTGATGCTGCGTGTGCTGCGGTGGAACAGGCGCACACCCAGGCGGCTTTCCAGCCGTGCCACGCGCTTGCCCACGGCCGAAGCACTGATGCCCAACGACTGGCCTGCAGCCACGAAACTGCGGGTTTCGGCCACCCGGTTGAAGACCACGAAGCCGCTGAGACTGTCCATTGTGCACTCCTGATTGCGGACATAAATGTCCGGGGTGAACGGCATTGTACCCATCTTTTTCCGCAATACCCCCGGCATGCACACTGCCGGCCTCGATCACCACTTCAAGGCACCCTGCAATGTCCCAGACTTCTTCCGCACCGCTACTGGGTGACAGCGCCGAGCGCTTACCCTTGAGTGGCCTGCTGGCCCTGGCGATGACCGGCTTCATTGCCATCCTCAGCGAAACCCTGCCTGCCGGCCTGCTGGACCAGATCGCCGGCGGCATGGTGATCAGCCAGGCCATGGCCGGGCAGTGGGTCACGGCGTATGCATTGGGCTCGCTGCTGACGGCCATCCCGCTGGTGACCCTGACCCAAGGCTGGTATCGCCGCCGTGCACTGCTGCTGGCGATTGGTGGCTTCGTGCTGTTCAACGGGTTGACGGCCTTGTCGTCGTCCAATGCCCTTACCCTGGTGCTGCGCTTTTTCACCGGTGCCGCAGCCGGCCTGGCTTGGGGATTGATTGCCGGCCATGCCCGGCGCATGGTGCCGGTGGCCTTGCAGGGGCGGGCGATGGCGGTGGCCATGCTCGGCCAGCCGATAGCCTTGTCCCTCGGCTTGCCCATCGGCACCTGGCTAGGGGCACTGTTGGGGTGGCGGGCCACCTTTGTCGTGGTCACTGTGGTGGCGCTGCTGCTAGTCGTCTGGGTGTTGCGCGCCGTGCCGGACTACCCGGGGCAGGCCGCCGGCAAGCGACCGGCGGCGCTGCAGGTGTTGCGCACACCTGGCGTGGCGTTGGTGCTGTTGGTGATCATGACCTGGATCCTCGGCCACAACATTCTGTATACCTACATCGTGCCGCTGCTGGCGGCGGCGGGGATGGCCGCCGAAATCGGCCAGGTGTTGATGGTGTTCGGCTTGTCGGCGCTGGCGGGCATCGGCCTGGTCGGGCTGTTGGTCGATCGCCACCTGCGCACGCTGGTGCTGCTCAGCCTGGCCGGTTTTGCCGTGGCCACCCTGATGCTGGGGCAGGCGTCCTCGTGGGCCCTGTACCTGAGCATCGCGCTGTGGGGCGTGACCTACGGCGGCGCGCCAACACTGCTACAGACGGCCTGCGCAGATGCGGCGGGCGAGGGCGGTGACGTGGCGCAGTCGATGCTGGTGACGGTATGGAACAGCGCCATTGCCTTGGGCGGGATTATCGGTGGGTTGCTGCTGACCGGGGCGGGCGTCGCCTGGTTTGGCCCCGTGGCGCTGGTATTGATTGGCCTGGCGTGGCTGCTGGCCTGGGCAGGGCGCCGTGGCGGGTTCAAGGCCGGCTCCCGATAGTTTCCAGGCCTACGCGGTCTTTGTAGGAGCAGCCTTGTGCTGCGAAGAGGCCAGTACTGACCATGCAACTCTGCCAGGTTTACCGGCCTCTTCGCAGCACAAGGCTGCTCCTACAGAGGCCGGGTCGGATCTGAGGACAACGCAAGACATGGCAACCCCTGGATTGCCCTGCACAGGGTAGAATCGTCACTTACAGCACAACAGACGATCAGAGGTCCACGCGGTGGAATTGCAGCAGGGCTTTGTCCTGACCCGGCATTGGCATGACACACCCGAAGGCACGTGCGTGGAGTTCTGGCTGGCGACGGACCAGGGCCCGCGCCAGCTGCGCTTGGCGCCGCAAGTCTCGGTGGCGTTCATCGCGCAGGCGCAGGCCGAACATGCGCGCGTGCTGTTGGCCAACGAGCCGGGTGTCGAGCTTAAGCCCTTGCAACTGCGCGACTTCGATCAGCGCCCGGTGCTTGGCTTGTACTGCCGCCAGCATCGCCAGTTGATGCAACTGGAGCAACGCCTGCGCAACGCCGGCGTCGAGGTGTACGAAGCCGATATCCGCCCCCCCGAGCGCTACCTGATGGAGCGCTTCATCACGGCCCCGGTGCAGTTCACCGGCCAGCCAGACGCCCACGGCGTGCTCTGCGACGGCCAGCTCAAGCCACTGCCAGACTACCGACCGCCGCTGCGCCTGGTGTCGCTGGATATCGAAACCAGCGAGCGCGGCGCGCTGTACAGCATCGCCCTCGAAGGCTGCGGCCAGCGCCAGGTGTACATGCTCGGCCCGGCCAACGGCGACAGCAGCGCGGAGGGCTTCGACCTGCAGTACTGCGACGACCCTGCCGCGCTGCTCGATTGCCTCAACCAATGGATGGCCCGGCACGACCCGGATGCGATCATCGGCTGGAACCTGGTGCAGTTCGACCTGCGTCTGTTGCACGAACACGCCAAACACCTGCAGGTGCCTTTGGCCCTGGGCCGCAACGGCGCGCCCATGGCCTTGCGCGCTCACGCCAGCGGCGGCCACGTGTTCGCCGATGCCCCTGGGCGCTTGCTGATCGACGGCATCGAAGCCTTGCGTTCGGCAACCTGGAGCTTCCCGTCGTTCAGCCTGGAGAGCGTTGCCCAAACGCTGCTGGGGGAGGGCAAGGCGATCAGCACGCCATACCAGCGCATGGATGAAATCAACCGCATGTTCGCCGAGGACAAACCGTCGCTGGCGCGCTACAACCTCAAGGACTGCGAACTGGTCACGCGCATCTTCGCCCACACCCGGTTGCTCGAGTTCCTGCTCGAACGCGCCTCGGTCACCGGCTTGGCCGTGGACCGAAGCGGTGGCTCGGTGGCCGCGTTCTGCCATTTGTACATACCGCAGATGCACCGTTTGGGCTTTGTCGCGCCCAACCTCGGCAGCCGCCCGGACGAAGCCAGCCCCGGAGGTTTTGTCATGGACTCACGCCCTGGCCTCTACGATTCGGTGCTGGTGCTGGACTACAAGAGCCTGTACCCCTCGATCATCCGTACCTTCCTGATCGACCCGGTGGGCCTCGTCGAAGGCTTGCGTCAGCCCGACCCGCAGCACGCGGTCGAAGGTTTTCGCGGCGGGCGCTTTTCGCGCAGCCAGCACTGCCTGCCGGCCATCGTCGAGCGGGTATGGCAGGGCAGGGAGGCGGCCAAGCGCGCGGGCAACGCGCCGCTGTCGCAGGCCCTCAAAATCATCATGAATGCCTTCTACGGCGTACTGGGCTCCAGTGGCTGCCGCTTCTTCGACCCGCGCCTGGCATCGTCGATCACCATGCGCGGGCACCAGATCATGCGCCAGACCCGCGAACTGATCGAAGCCCGCGGTTTCGATGTGATCTATGGCGATACCGACTCCACCTTCGTCTGGCTCAAGGGTGCCCATGACGAGGACGCTGCAGCGCGCATCGGCCGCGAGCTGGTGGCCGAGGTCAACCACTGGTGGCGCCGGCACTTGAGTGATTCGATGGGCCTGGAGAGTGCCCTGGAGTTGCAGTTCGAAACCCATTACCGACGCTTCCTGATGCCGACCATCCGCGGTACCGAAGAAGGCAGCAAGAAGCGCTACGCAGGGCTGGTGCAGCGCGCCGACGGCAGCGAGGAGATGGTCTACAAAGGCCTGGAGTCGGTACGCACCGACTGGTCGCCGCTGGCCCGGGAATTTCAGCAGGCGCTTTACGGGCGGATCTTCCGTGGCCAACCGTACCGCGACTATGTGCGCCAGTACGTGCAGCAGACCTTGGCCGGCGAATTCGATGAGCTGATGGTGTACCGCAAGCGCTTGCGTCGTCCGCTGGCCGATTACCAGCGTAACGTGCCGCCGCATGTGCGCGCCGCGCGCCTGGCCGATGAGTACAACAGCCGCCTCGGCCGCCCCCGGCAGTACCAGAACGGCGGCTGGATCAGCTACCTGATGACCACCGCCGGCCCTGAACCCTTGGAGAGCCTGCAGGCACCCATTGATTACGAGCATTACCTGAGCCGCCAACTGCAACCGGTGGCCGACGCCATCCTGCCCTTTGTCGGGGATGATTTCGCGGCGTTGACCGGCCGCCAGCTACAGCTGTTCTGAGCCCAGGCATTACCTATCTAGCGCCTCGACAAACCGCGGCTGCCTAGGCTGGCCTCTTTACCCACAAGAGGCTTTACGCATGGGCACTACACACTCGCCAGAGGATCAGGCTGGGGGCAATGCCGCCGTCCGCCCCGACACGCTGCAGCGCGACAGCGATGCGTTTCAGGATGGTTTCATCAGCAAGCGCCTGCCCCGTTGGTTGCGACAGGCGCCCATTGACCAACTGCCTGCGATCAGCCACGCCTTGGCCAAGAGCCTTGAAAGCCGTCAGCAACTGGGCGCGTTGCTGACGCGCATCGAAGGCATCGATGGCTTCGTCGCCTCCCGGCTGGAGAAGGCGCTCAGCGAGCGTTACGGGGTTACCTACAACCTGCATCGGTTGAAGTTTCTCGAAGGGCGCCGTGAACCGGTGATCAACGCCCAGCCGGTGGGGGCTCACCTCACAGAAGTGGTGTACGACGAAAAACCACTGCTTGAGGTGGCAATGCGCAACTTTACCGCCGAACAGGCCAGCGCGGGCGGCCAGCCGGCTGGCAACCGGTTGCTGGTACCGCGCTCTGGCGCGCGCAAACCGCCCACCGCCATCGCCTTTGCTGCGCTGTGCCGCGAGCTCGACCTGGGGCAGGGCTACCAGCAGCATCTGGACAGCATTCTCAAACCGGCCAATGACGAAAAACGCATCGAGACGTTGCTGGTCGATGCCGTGCGCTACGCCATGCTGGTGGATGGCTACAAGGCCCGGCAAGACAACCTGCTGGATGCCAGCGAGCTGAAATTGCTGGTGGGCATGTGCCTCGAGGGCAAGCTGCTGCGCCTGGCAGGTGACCTGGTGGTGGCCAAGCAGCTGAAGCTGCTCGGGTATGCGCTTGAGCAGGTGGTGGTACTGGAGGTGATCGATCAAGGCCCTTTGTTCAACACCACGCGGCGTTTGCTGATGTATGTGCCGGGTGATCCGGTGGCGCCCTGGAGTGCATTCGGCAGCCTCAGTGACCTCAACCGTGAGCTGGGCCATCGCTTGCGCGTCAAGACGTATCAGCGATTCTTCAGCCGCTTCGTGCTCAGGCGCGACAGCCAGGCGTTCTTCGCCACGGTAACGCCCGTTTTTGATGACCTGCCGGCCTGGGCAAGTTATGACCTCGCCCCCCGTTTGCAGGCCTACCCGTCACCGCTGTTCAACAGCCTCGCACAGTCGCGTATCCGCCAGGTCAAAGAGGATGCGGCAATGATCGCGGTGCCGGTGGCGCGGCTCGACCGCGGAGTCCAGCGTGCCCATGACGAGCGCCTGGCTGCCGAAGGCTGGCTGCTGCTGAACCTGGCGTCGTTTTTTGTCCCGGGCCTGGGCCTGGTAATGCTCGCGGTGACTGTATGGGAGTTGCTGGGCGAGGTTTACCATGGCATCGAGGCCTTGCAGGCGGGTGATGCCCAGGAGGCACTCGACCATTTGACCCACGTCGCCACTGACCTTGCGGTGATTGCGGCGACGGTGGCGGGCGTTACGGTGGCGCGGCGGTTGTGGACGCGTTCTGCCGTGGTCGATGCGATGGTGCCTGCACAGCTGGAGGACGGTAGCAGCAAGCTTTGGCAGCAGGATCTGGCACCTTACCGCAGCGTCGCGCCGGGGCCTGCGGCTACGCAGGATGCCTTGGGGATTCGACGCCACGCCGGGCAGGCCTGGATCGAAATGGACGGCCACCACTACCCTGTGGTCGACCCCGGCAGCGAGGGCCAATGGCAGCTTCGCCCGCGCAGCGGCAATGGGCCTGCGCTGCGTCACAACGGTGCCGGCGCCTGGCGCGTCTGGAGCGAGCAACCTGCGCAATGGGATGACACCCATCGCATGTTCCGCCGCCTTGGCACGCCGTTGGACAGCATGACGGACGAGCAGATCGACCAGGTGCTGGGGTTTCATGACCTGGGTGCCGATCACCTGCGGGCCCTGCATGTGTATGGGCGTGCGCCCGAGGCCGGCATGCTCGACAGTGCCGAGCGTTGCAGGATCGATCAGCGGATCCGCCAGGTGATCAGCTGCTTGCGGGCGGGCGAGCCGGTCGAGGATGCCACCGTGCTGCAGCATGCCCAGCGCTTGCCGGGTGCAGCCGGTGTGTCGGACTCGGTGTTGGCCGAACTCGCTTGGGCCCAGCGCCGCCTTTTATTGGGGCACCTGTATGACGCCGTGCAGGTCAGCGACAGCCCTGGCAGTGCCTTGCTGCGCAATGTGTTTCCAGGCTTGCACCCGCGGGCCGCGCAGGCGCTGCTGAAGGCAGCCAATGGGGATGACCGACGGCGGGTGCTGCAAAGTGGCCGGGTGCCATTGAACCTGGCCGAAGCGGCCAGGCGCGCTGTCGCGACCATTCGCAAGGTCAGGGTACTTGAAGCGTTGAGCTTGGATACCCCACAGAATGCCGACTTGGCGCGTGTCGCACTGGGGATGCTCAAGCACTTGCCTGGCACTGGCCAAGGCGTGCGTTGGCGCTTGTTCGAAGGCCATCGCGGTGGGCCGCTGCTGGCATCGACCGAGGACGGCGCGCAGGCATTCGACTTGCTGCACCACGCGGGCACGTTCCAATTGCTCGATGCTCAAGCGGTGCCGCAAGGCGAGGCAGGCGAATTGTTCGACGTGATGGCCGCAGCCTATTCACCGTCCCAGCGCGAGTCGATGCAGATAGGGGAACCCTTCGCCCATAACCTCAGGGTTGTGCTGGCGCGCGAGGCTATGCGGCGTCGCACCGAGCTTGAAGGGTTGCTGGGTGTGCAGCCCCGCGGAATGTTCCGTCCACCCCAGCGTTTGGCCGATGGCCGTCTGGGTTACCCCTTGGGGGGCCGTAATTCGGGTGGCCCTGGGCGTCCGGAGAGGGCACTGGCAGCATCGGTGCGTGACTTGTTCCCCTCGTTCAGTGACGAGCAGGTGGCCACATGGAGCGACAATGTGCGACGCTCGGGGCGTCAACTGGAAGCGGTATTGGCCGAGTTGCGTGCAGAGTACAGGGTGCTGCGCAACAGCTTGGAAGGGTGGGTCGGGGAGGCTCAAGGTGCTGTGAGGGAAGACCGTACCTGCATGCGCAACACGCTGCTCGATTGCTGGCGGCGCACCACCGATGCAGGGCAAACCCACCTCGACACCGACCACAACTACCGGATGGTCTTGTACAACATGCGGCCCGGAGAGCTGCCGGAAATGCCGGCGCAGGTCAGCTTTGCTCATGTTTCGGATGTCTCACTGCTGCGCATGGAGCTGCAGGAGATTCCTGCGAGCTTTCTACTCGCTTTTCCCCATGTGCGATTGCTGGACCTGGGAGGGAATTTACTGACCCGCTTGCCGCAGCCGTTGCTGCAGATGCGCCACTTGTGTCAGTTGACCCTGACCAACAACCAGATCGTGTTGAACATCAGCCAGGCCGCGACCTTGGCAAGCTCCACGACCCTCGAGTACCTCGACCTGTCTCATAACCCATTGGGGCGTGCCTTCACGTTGAGTGGTCTCACCGCTCTTCGCTGGCTGAACTTGCGCAACACGGGGCTGACGCAGTTTCCGCACGGCGTGGACAACCGCTCAAGCCTGGTTTACATGGACATGCGCGAGAACCGCCTCACGCGGATTCCAGAGTGGTTCTATCAGCTGGCACCCGGCTTTCGCCGTCGCATCAGATTGGCCGGCAATCCGCTGGAGAACGCCGAACTGATTCGCCTGCAGGCGGCGCTGATGGGGCCGGCCATGCCGACGGACGAGGTGCTGCTTTACGAACAACTCGAGCGTGCCCGCGCCGTTTGGGGGGATGCTGTCGGGCCGCGTTATCGGGGCCTGCTGATGGCGGCTTGGGAGTCGGTAGACATAGGGGAGCCTGCAGATCGCTTCTTTCGCGTCCTTCAGCAGTTGCTGCAATCTGCGGATTTTCACATCAATGCCGAAGCCCTCGCTCAGCGGGTACTGGCCGTGCTGCAGGCGATGGCCCGAGAGCCGGCCCTTCGCGAAGCCTTGATGGACATCGCCAACGACGAGTGGGGTTGCCAGGACGGCGCGACCTGGTGCCTCAGCAACCTTGAGTTGAACGTGTTGGTGTGGCGCGCCCGGACCGATGACCCAGGCAATACCGAGCAATCCTTGCTTGCATTGGGGCGGCGTTTGTGGCGCCTGGATGAAGTCGACCGGCTGGCTGTGCTGGACATCCTGGCACGCGGCGGCAACCCGGATGAAAGCGAAGTGGGGCTCGCCTATCGCCTCGGGTTGCGGGATCGCCTGAACTTGCCCATTGCAGTGGGCGACATGAGTTTTCGCCCCCTGGCAGGGGTCACTGAGGCGCACCTTGCACGGGCGCAAGCGCAAGTGCTCGAGGCAGAGACGCAAGAGGAAATCGCACGTTCGCTGGTGGACCGAACGTTCTGGCAGGGGCACCTGGAACGGGCTCACCCTGAGCGCTTCGCGCAAGTGGACAGGCCGTTCCGGCGCCGCCTTGATCGCGTGCTCGACAATGAGGCGTTGACGGACGAGGCCAGGCAAGCTGAGTCGGATGCGATTCTTGCCGCGCAGCGCGCTGCCCGGCGCGGGTTGATGCTCGACATGACGCTGGCGGCGTTGGAGGCCGGGCCTCCGGGCGCTGGCATCGACGTGTAGCAACACCGCGTATGAGGCGTTGCGCAGCCTTGCCAGCAGTGGCTTTGGGCTATGCTCAGTCAGGAGGCGGCTTTTTCGGCAAAGTCCGCCATCCTGATCTGACACATGGCTGGAAATTGTCAGTTACTTTTCCTTCGCCACGCAGCTTTTGAAGTGGTTTAGGCTCCAGGTCGGATTTTTCTCCGTGATCTGTAGTCATTGGTTTATCGAGACATTAAGGAGATGTGTATGCTCGTCCGGTCACTGACCCTCGCTACCTTGCTCGCCGTCACCGGCCCACTGTTCGCCGCCGACAGCGACGCTCCACTGGCCAAGGAGCTGGGCAAGGCACGGCCTCTGGTGATCATTGCCCCCAGTTCAGCCGACCCGACATTACGTGGCTTGAACAAAGCGCTGGAAGACCCTGCCATCCAGGCGGCTTTCAAGGAGCGCAGCCTGGTGCTGTACAGCGTTGCCAAGATGGTCGGCAAGCGCGAAGACAAAAACCTCGAGCAGCAAACCACCATGGCCCTGATCCGCGAACTCAAGCTTGGCGCGAGCGCGGGCACCAAGGTGATCCTGGTGGGCAAGGACGGTGAACGGCACATGCTCAAGGATGACGCCACGGGCGAGCCAATCGACCCGCAGGCCATCCTCAAGGCGGTCGATGAGCTGCCGGCGAGCGAGAAGGCCGTGACTGCGCCAGAGCCTGTCGCGGTGGCACCTGAAACCAAGGGCAAGGACAGCAAACCGGCGAAACCCGTCAAACCTGCCAAGCCGGCAGCGCCGCCCAAGCCGCTGGAAGACTGACTGCCTTCACCCGCCACTGGCCGTAGGGGCGGGTGCTCTGTATCACACTGTATCCTGCAGGCCTACAGACCTATTCATGTACAAAATGCCGATTTCGGCGATACAACCTCGACACATCCACCCGGCCTAATGGCTCCACTTTCCAACCACAGTGGAGCTACACCATGACTCATGCACGCAACACTCTCGGCCTGCTTGGCGCCGCCCTGATCGGCAGCATGGCCTTTGGCAGCAGCGCGTTCGCTGTCGAGCCGCTGTCCCAGGGGTATCAGCTGGCTTCCGCCAAGGTGCCTGGCGAAGGCAAATGCGGTGAAGGCAAGTGCGGTGGCAGCGGCAAGGCCGCCCAGGGTGAGGGCAAGTGCGGTGGCGACAAGAAGGCCAGCCATGGCGAAGGCAAGGGCGGTGAAGGTAAATGTGGCGGCGCTGGCAAGGCAGCAGAAGCCTCGTCCAGCGAAGTGACCGGTAAGTCCTGAGTTAAACCCTTGGAATGACACAACGCCCCTCCTGCTGGTCAGGCGGGGCGTTTTGCGTGTTGTGGAGACTTATCGATGACGACCACACCCTTGCTTGTCGGCCTTGGCCTGCGCCGTGGCCTGATGGCTGAATTGCTTATGCTGGAAGACGGTGCCGTGGATTTTCTGGAGTGCGCGCCAGAAAACTGGATTGGGGTCGGAGGCGCTTATGGCAAAGGCCTGGCGCAATTGACCGAACGGTTTGCGCTGGCCTGCCATGGGCTGTCCTTGTCCTTGGGCGGCAGCCTGCCGCTGGACCGGGGTTTGCTGGACCAGACCCGGCGCTTTCTCGATCGCCATCAGGTACGCCTGTACAGCGAACACCTGAGCTATTGCAGCGATGACGGCCACCTCTACGACCTGATGCCGATCCCCTTCACGCAAGAGGCGGTGCATCACGTCGCCACCAGAATTCGCCAGGCCCAGGACCATTTGCAGCGGCGTATCGCCGTGGAAAACATCAGCTATTACGCGGCGCCCTACCAAGCGATGAGCGAGCTGGACTTCATTCGCGCAGTGCTCGACGAGGCCGACTGCGACCTGCTTCTGGACGTCAACAACGTGTTCGTCAACGCCTGCAACCATGGCTACGATGCGCAGGCCTTCCTTCAGGGGCTGCCGCCGGCACGCGTCGTCGGCATGCATGTGGCGGGTCATTACGACGAGGCCCCGGACCTCAAGGTGGATACCCACGGCGCACCCGTGAAGGAAGATGTCTGGTCGTTGTTCGCGATGGCCTGCAAGCATTTTGGCGCACAGCCGACAACGCTCGAGCGAGACTTCAACTACCCGCCCTTGGCCGAACTGCTCGAAGAGACTGACCGCATTCGCACGGTGCAGCGGGAGGTGTCGCATGAGCGAATTGTTGCGTGAACAACAGTTCTCGCTGGCGCGGCATCTGCGAGATCCGCAGCGGCATGCCCCACCGCCAGGCATCGAGGCACGCCGGCTGAAGGTTTACCGTGAGCTGTTCTATGGCGCCATCGAAGGCCTGCTGGCCGGCAGCTTTCCGGTGCTGCGGCAAACCTTGGGCGAGCCGCGCTGGCATGCCCGCGTGCGGGATTTTTATGCCAACTACCGCAGCCAGACACCCTTGTTCACCGAGATCGCCGAAGCGTTCATCGACTACCTCCAGGGCATCGAACTGGATGCCCCGTGGCAGCTGGAACTTGCCCACTACGAGTGGATCGAGGCCCAGCTGTACCTCAGCGATGCCGAAGACCCGGCTCATGACCCACAGGGTGACCTGCTGCAGGGGGAGCCGCTGCTGTCGTGCACGGCCAGGGTATTGGCCTACCGTTGGCCAGTTGACCGTATCGGCCCGGATTATCAACCGCAGGAGGCACCTGAACCCACCTTGCTGCTGGTCTACCGCGACGCCGGGCTGCAGGTACGCTTCGCTCGCCTGGCACCCATGGCTTACCGCTTGCTCACAGAGGTGATGGGTACTGGGCTGGCGCGTCTGCATGCATTGGGTGGGGATCAGGAGCAAGGCTTGGCACTGTTGGAGAGCCTGCGCGCGCAAGGCATTGTCATCGGTACAGCCTGAGACAAAAAACGGGCTCGGCGCCTACTGGCCCCGAGCCCGTTGCTATTTACGCGTCATGCCCTGGCTGCGAGCCGCGCGTTGAGCCAGTGGTCAAGGCTCAGGCGGCCGGCCCCCTTGAGCAGCAGTGGCAGCAGTGCTACCAGGTAGATCAGCGGCAACTTGAAGTTGCCGAAACCCTGGTCGGTGATGGCATAACCCTGAGCCAGCTCCGCCAGGCTCGACCACTGTGACGGCCAATGCACCGCAGCGATGGCCACCACAGTGATGACCATGAGCCCGGCCGAGGCCAGCCGTGTGCCCAGGCCAAGCAACAGCAGTAAAGGCAGCACCAGCTCGGCCCACATCGACAGTTGCCAGTTCAGCGCTGCTGGCAGTGCACTGAACGGGAAGGGGAAACTGGACTGCAGGTCGCCGAACCAGTTGGTGCCGTTGTATTTTTCCAGACCAGACTCGAAAAACTCCCAGGCCAGAAACAGCCGCAGCGGCAAGTCGGCGCTCCAGTTTCCGATCCGGTCAATGTGGCTGAAGGGGTGGGTAAATGCCGTCATGTTGGGACGTGTCATCGGTTTAACTCCTGGCGTGCCAATGTGTGGCCGGGAGTGTGTAGCGGTGGCGTATCGACAGTGTGTCGGCGGAGGCGACAGTGTGTATCGGACTGTAGCGATCGGTTGCGTAAGGCGGCATCCCTATCACGCGTAAGGCCTGGAGGGGCGACATGCCGGTGGCACTCACTTCAACTCGATCTGTGCACACAACCCGCCACCTTGGCGATTGCTCAGGGTCAAGCGCCCACCCATGGCCTGGGTCAATTGCTGCGCGATCGCCAGCCCCAAGCCGGTGCCTCCGGTACTGCGGTTACGCGAGCTTTCTACCCGGTAAAAAGGCTTGAGCACTTCATTGAGCTCATCTTCCGGAATCCCTGGGCCGTCATCGAGTATCCGAATCCGGGTGCATCCTTGTTCACGGCTCACCTCCAACTGTGCTTTACCCGCGAACTTCAAGGCGTTGTCCACCAGGTTGACCAACACCCTGCGCAGCGCATGCGGGCGGGTTTCCAGCAGGCCGTCGGCGTTGCCGTGGCGTTCGACCAGGGCGCCGCTGTCCTGGTAGTCGAACACCAGGCTGTCGAGGAAGGCATCCAGGTTGATCCGGCATGGGGCTTCGGTGTTGATGTCCATGCTGCGGGCATAGGCTACACCTTCGCGTACCAGGTGCTCCATGGCATCCAGGTCGTGCGACAGCTTATCTTTCTCCACCCCCTCGTCCATCACTTCGACCCGCAACTTCATGCGGGTGATGGGGGTTTGCAGGTCGTGGGAAATCGCCGCCAGCAACTGCATGCGCTCCTTGAGGTAGGCCGCAATTCGCGCCTGCAAGGCATTGAAGGCAACGGCGGCGTACTTCACCTCGCGCGGGCCGCTCTCGTCCAGTTGCACACCGGGTTTGTCTGGGTCGAGGTTGTCCACGGCCTGCGACAGGCGGGTAAGCGGGCCGATGGCCAGGCGCACTGCCAGCCAAGTGCACAGCAACAGCACGGCCAACTGAATCAGCAAAACCACCGGCAGCCAGCGGGCGATCGGCACGGGGGTCGGGGTGACGTCGATGGTCAGGGGCGCGCCATCTGCCAGGTTCAAGTGCACCTGAAAGTGCGCATTGGGGCCGGGGATCTCCTGGAAGGTCAGGCGAAAGTCGTCGCCAATGGCTTTGACGATCGACTCGGCGGCCATGGGCGGGTCGCTGGTCGGCATCGCCTGGCCATCCTGGCCCTGGTCAAGGTGGTAGCGGTAGGTGCGCCGCTCCAGGCGCGGCAGCCAGGCGGCACGTTCGGCGGCGGGCAGCCGGTCGAGGATGGCGACGGAAGTAGCGACGTCCTGTTCCAGGTTGCTGAGCATCATCGAGCGGCTGCTGATATAGCGCTCGTAGGCTTGCAGGCCGAACGACAACCCATAGGCCAGTACCAGCCCTGTGAAGAAGATCAATGCCAGGCGCGAGGCCAGGGTACGGGGCCATTTCATGAGGGCGACTCGAGCAATTGTACCGGCAGCGAGAACACGTAGCCTTCGCTGCGCACGGTCTTGATGCAGCTGGGTTCGCGGGCGTCATCACCCAGGCGCTGGCGCAGGCGGCTGACCAGCAGGTCGATGGAGCGGTCGAAGATGTCCGCCTCACGGCCCTGGGTGAGGTTGAGCAATTGTTCGCGGCTGAGCACCCGCTGCGGGTGGTCGAGGAATACCCGCAGTAGCCGGTACTCGGCGCCGCTCAGGGCCACCAGGGTGTCTTCAGTGTCGAGCAGGTGGCGTGCGGTGGTGTCCAGGCGCCATTGGCCGAAGGCCAGCAGGCGGCTGCTTTCGCTGATGGTCAGGTTCGGCGGCAGCATGCGCGTGCGGCGTAGCACGGCATTGATGCGGGCCAGCAGTTCGCGTGCGGAAAACGGCTTGGTCAGGTAGTCGTCGGCGCCCATCTCTAGGCCGATGATGCGGTCGGTTTCGTCGTTGCGTGCGGTCAGCATCAGCACGGGCGTGTTGCGGTGTTTGCCGGCACGCAGTTCACGGCACAGCAACAGGCCATCGTCGCCGGGCATCATGATGTCGAGGACGATCAAGTCGACGCTGTTGGCTTCGAGAAAGGCGCGCATCTGCCGGCCATCGGCAACAATGCTGGTACGCAGGCCGTTCTTTTTCAGGTAGTTGCCGACCAGTTCGCGGATCTCGCGGTCGTCGTCGACGATCAGGATGTGATCGACGTGTTCCATGCGCAGCGTTCCTGTATGGGGTGGGTTGGCGCAGTGTACCGAGCGTCATCGCGCTTGCCTGCGGGGTTTTGTATTGCAGTGTATCTGGCGTTGGCAGAGATACAGGAGGAAGCAGATCACAGGCTCGGGTGACACATACCGGATACCTGGCGGCCGTGTAATGGCTCTCGACCGGGGAGCAACCCTCCCCACCTAAAGCGTTACACAGGAGAGTTGCCATGAACCTCAAAGCCTTCGCCAGCGTCAGCCTGTTTGCCGTGTTCAGTTTCGGCGCCATTGCCGCTCAGGCCTCCACCACAATGAACGATGCCAGTGTGATGCAGTACCGCTACGGTGATCATCTGGATGTGAAGAAAGTCCTGTCGGTGCAGGATGATCAGGTCAACACCTGCGGCCTGGTCAACACCCGCATGGACTACCTCGATTCCAAAGGTCAGCATCAGCGTGTGGAATACCGCTCGTACGCCACCGGCGGTTGCCATGAGAATTGATCGCCGCCTGATGTTAAAGGTGGGCGGCATTGCGCTGGCCCTGACAGGCCTGGGCCTGGCGGGCTATCTGCAGGCCCGCGACAGTTACGGCGCCATGCCGTCGCTGGCGGGGGCCAGCCAGTGGTTGAATTCGCCGCCACTGGATGCGCCGGCGCTCAAAGGCAAGGTGGTGTTGGTGGACTTCTGGACTTGGGACTGCATCAACTGCCAGCGCAGCCTGCCGCATGTGAATGACTGGGCACGGCGTTACGCCGACCAGGGGCTGGTGGTGGTGGGCGTACACACGCCTGAGTATGACTACGAGCATGACGTCGCGACCTTGCGCGACAAGGTAGCTGCGCTGGGGATCGGGTACCCGGTGGCGGTGGACAACGATCACCGGGTGTGGAATGCCTGGGGCAACCAGTTCTGGCCGGCGCATTATTTTGTCGACCGCACAGGGCAGGTGCGCCATGTGCATTTTGGCGAGGGGGATTATGCCGGGCAGGAACAGGTGTTGAAGGCCTTGCTGGATGAAAAGGGTTGATGCGCCTGTGCCGGCCTTCCGCGGAGCAAGCCCGCTCCCACAGCCTGTGGGAGCGGGCTTGCCCGCGAAAGGGCCGGTGCCGACTCAGCTAAAACTGGCAAAATGCGCCTGCATCCGCGCCGCATCGGCCTCGCGGCCGCTGAACAGCTCGAACGCCTTGACCGCCTGGAACACGGCCATGTTGCTGCCATCCAGCGTGCGGCAACCCAATGCCCGCGCGGCGCGCAACAGTTCGGTTTCCAGCGGGAAGTAGATGATCTCTGCCACCCACAACCGTTCATGCAGCAGCTCCACCGGCAGCGGTGTCCCCGGCAGCTTGGCCATGCCCACGGGCGTGGTGTTGACCAGCCCGTCCGCCTCGGCCAATGCTGCGCGCAGGTCAGTGCCGAGCACCGCACGGCCGGCACCGAAATGCCCGTTGAGGTTGTCGACCAGCGCTTGTGCCCGCGCCGCGTCGACTTCGAACAGCACCAGCCGTTCGACCCCTTCGCCCAGCAGCGCATGGGCCACGGCCGAGCCTGCGCCACCAGCGCCCATTTGCACCACTTGCCGGCGTGCCACATCTGGCAGCCCGCGGCGCAGGCCTTCGGCGAAGCCCAGGCAGTCAGTATTGTGGCCGACCCGCTTGCCGTCCTTGAGCACCACGGTGTTCACCGCGCCGATCCCTCGGGCTTCATCCGACAGCTCGTCGAGCAGCGGCAGAATCGCCTGTTTGAACGGGTAGGTGATGTTGAGCCCGGTGAACCCGGTGTGCTGTGCGGCATCGAGCAGGCCGGGCAGGGCGCTGTCGTCCAGCTGCAATTGATCGGCATCGATCAGGCGATACAGGTAACGCAGGGATTGCGCGTCACCCTCATGCTCATGCAGCGCAGGGGTGCGCGACAGCTGGATGCCGCGGCCGATGAGGCCGGCGAGGATGGCCTGTTGGCTCATGCGGTCTGCTCCTGGAACATTTCCGCGAAGTGGCTCAGGGCCAGGCGGTAGCCATGGCTGCCCAGGCCGCAGATCACGCCGACGGCAATCGACGAGACGAACGACAGGTGGCGGAAGGGCTCGCGTTTGTGCACGTTGGACAGGTGCACCTCGATGACGGGCAGTTCACTGGCCACCAGGGCGTCACGGATGGCCACGGAGGTGTGGGTCCAGGCGCCCGGGTTGATCAGGATGCCAGCACAGCGGCCACGGGCGGCATGGATCCAGTCGATCAGTTCGCCTTCGTGGTTGGTCTGGCGGAATTCGATTTCCAGCCCTTTGGCAAGGGCGCTGTCGGCGCAGCCTTGGGCCAGGTCAGCAAGGGTTTCATGGCCATACTGAGTGGGCTCGCGGGTGCCCAGCATGTTCAGGTTAGGGCCGTTAAGCACAAGAATAAGGGGCTTCATGAAAGGCATCACTTTGTTGTTTTTGGATGCGCTTATCTTTGTACCACCTGGTTAGTTTCGTCAATTGCGTGAACGGGCTTAGACGGGAAAGTGGGCGATAACCGGACGTTTTGCGCCAATACTGACCTCGCTGATTACAGCATTGTAATGTTCACGCCACCGCCCCGATAAGCACGCCGCCCTACAGTCCCTCTCCAACGCTCGCCGACGAGGACCTGTTTCGTGCCCTGCACCCGTGCCATCCCCCGCAAGATCGCCTTGCTTTGCCTGTTACTGGCGGCCACTGGCAGTGCCCAGGCCAGTGGCAGCCTGAGCCTGCCCGAAGCGCTTAGCGCTGCCTTTGCGCAAAACCCGGAACTTGCTGCCGCGGGCCGTGAAATCGGCATTGCCGAAGGCGAGCGGCGCCAAGCGGGGTTGATACCTAACCCGGAGCTGTCCTGGGAAGTCGAGGACAACCGCCGCGAGACGCGCACCACCACGGTCACCCTGAGCCAGTCACTGGAGCTGGGCGGCAAGCGGGGAGCGCGCATCGCCGTGGCCGGTGCCGGCCAGGCCATCGCCCAGCTTGACCTGGAACGCCAGCGCAATGGCTTGCGCGCCGATGTGGTGCAGGCCTTCCACACGGCCCTGCGTGCGCAAACGGCGCTGGAGCTGGCGCAACAGTCCCAGGCACTGACGGAGCGCGGGCTGCGGGTGGTGCAGGGGCGCGTCACGGCCGGCCAGTCTTCGCCGGTGGAGGCCACGCGGGCCCAGGTGCAACTGGCCCAGGCGCAGGCGCAAGTACACCGCGCCGCCTCACAGCGCAGTGTGGCTTATCAGGCTTTGGCGCGGTTGACGGGCAGCCCGGTGGCACGCTTCGACCGCCTGCTGGCCACTGATTTGTCGCCCGGTGCCGCGCCTGCGGCTGAGGCCTTGTTGGCCAGGGTCGAACAGACCGCCGAGTGGCGCTTGGCGGCGGCGCAGGTTGAGCGCGGCGAAGCGTCGTTGGGCTCTGAAAAGGCTCAGCGCATACCCGACCTCACCGTCAGCCTCGGCAGCCAATACAGCCGCGAGGACCGCGAGCGAGTCAACGTGGTCGGGCTGTCGATGCCGCTGCCGCTGTTCGACCGTAACCAAGGCAACGTGCTGGTGGCTGCGCGACGTGCCGACCAGGCCCGTGACCTGCGCAATGCCGTTGAGTTGCGCTTGCGCAGCGAGACCCGCAGCGCCCTCAGCCAATGGGCCACTGCCATGCAGGAAGTGCAGGCCTACGACCGCACCATCCTGCCCTCGGCGCAGCAAGCGGTAGACACCGCCACCCGCGGCTTCGAGATGGGCAAGTTCGCCTTCCTCGATGTGCTCGATGCCCAGCGCACGCTGATCGAGGCGCGGGGCTTGTACCTGCAAGCCCTGGCCTCGGCGACCGATGCGCGGGCCCAGGTCGAGCGCCTGTATGGCGACCTTGAGGGCGGCTTTTGATTCAGGGTCCGCTGCGCGGCCCACTGGCTTGAGCAACAACACGAACAGCAGGAGCAACAATGGATAACCCACGCAAGATCGCCCTCCTGGCGGTGGCTCTGGCCGTGCTTGGCCTCGGTGGCCTGGCCTGGACCGGCAACCTCGGTCACGCCACGAGCGGCGAAGCCCAGCACGACGCGCATGGCGAAGACGGCCACGGCCACGATGACGAGCAGGCCGAAGATGGCCACGCCGACGAGGAAGGCAAATTGCACCTGTCCAGCGCCCAGATCGAGGCGGCTGGCGTGCAGTTGGTAGCTGCCGCCCCCCGCGAGCTGGGCACTGCCATCAGCTACCCGGGTGAAATCCGTTTCGATGAAGACCGCACCGCGCATGTCGTGCCGCGTGTACCGGGCGTGGTCGAGTCGGTGCAGGCCGACCTCGGGCAGGCGGTAAAGCGCGGCCAGGTGCTCGCGGTGATCGCCAGCCAGCAGATTTCTGACCTGCGCAGCGAACAACAGGCAGCCCAGCGCCGCCTGGAACTGGCGCGTCTGACCTTCCAGCGCGAACAGCAACTGTGGCAGGAACGCATCAGCGCCGAACAGGACTACCAGCAGGCTCGCCAAGTGTTGCAGGAGGCCGAGATCGCGCTGGCCAATGCTCGGCAAAAGGTCGCGGCAGTCGGTCCCGCTGGCGCCGGCAACCGCTATGAGTTGCGCGCACCCTTCGATGCGGTGGTGGTGGAAAAACACATGAGCGTGGGCGAGGTGGTCGACGCCTCCAGCAACGCCTTTACACTGTCCGACCTGAGCCGGGTCTGGGCCACTTTCGCCGTCGCCCCACGCGACTTGAACCGTGTCGTCACCGGGCGCAGCGTCACGGTCAGTGCGCCGGACCTGGGCGCCGAGGTCGAGGGCACGGTCAATTACGTCGGCAGCCTGCTCGGTGAACAAAACCGCGCCGCCACCGTGCGCGCCACCTTGGCCAACCCCAACGGCGCCTGGCGCCCTGGGCTGTTCGTGAACATTGCGGTCAGCGTCGAGCGGTCGACCGCCGCGGTGGTGGTACCGGAAAGCGCGTTGCAGACTTGGGAGGAGCAGACCGTGGTGTTCGTGCGTACCGAGCAAGGCTTCGAGGCACGCCCGGTGACGACAGGCCGCCGCGACGCCGGCCAGGTAGAAGTCGTCGCCGGCCTGCCTGCAGGCACTCAGGTCGCTGCCGTCGGCAGCTTCGTCCTCAAGTCGGAGCTTGGCAAAGGCTCCGCTGAGCACAGCCATTGAAACCGGGGACGACGCCATGTTCGAACGCCTGATCCAATTCGCCATCGAGCAGCGCCTGGTGGTGATGCTTGCTGTGCTGCTGATGGCTGCGGTGGGTATCCACAGCTACCAGAAACTGCCCATCGATGCCGTGCCGGACATCACCAACGTCCAGGTGCAGATCAACACCGCCGCCCCCGGTTACTCGCCATTGGAGACCGAGCAGCGCATCACCTTCGCCATCGAAACGGCCATGGCCGGCCTGCCAGGCCTCAAGCAGACCCGTTCGCTGTCCCGCTCGGGCTTGTCCCAGGTCACGGTGATCTTCGATGACGGCACCGACCTGTTCTTCGCCCGCCAATTAGTCAACGAGCGCCTGCAGGTGGCCCGTGAACAGTTGCCCGACGGCATCGAGGCGGGCATGGGGCCGATTTCCACGGGGCTGGGCGAGATCTTCTTGTGGACCGTCGAGGCCGAGGAGGGCGCGCTCAAGGACGACGGTACGCCCTACACCCAGACCGACCTGCGGGTGATCCAGGACTGGATCATCAAGCCGCAGCTGCGCAATGTGCCGGGGGTGGCCGAGGTCAACAGTATTGGCGGCCATGCCAAGCAGTACTTGATCGCACCGGAGCCCAAGCGTTTGGCGGCCTACAAGCTCACCCTCAATGACTTGATCGCGGCACTGGAGCGCAACAACGCCAACGTGGGGGCCGGCTACATCGAGCGCAATGGCGAGCAGTTGCTGATCCGCGCACCGGGCCAGTTGGACTCCGCCGAGGACATCGCCAACATCGTCATCGCCAGCGTCGACGGCACTCCGATACGCGTCAGCCATGTCGCCCAGGTCGGCCTGGGCCAAGAGCTTCGCTCTGGGGCTGCGACTGAAAATGGCCGTGAGGTGGTGCTGGGCACGGTGTTCATGCTGATCGGCGAGAACAGCCGCACGGTCTCCCAGGCGGTGGCGGCCAAGCTGGTCGAGATCAACCGCAACCTGCCCAAGGGCGTGGTCGCGGTAACGGTGTATGACCGTACCAACCTGGTCGAAAAAGCCATCGCCACGGTGAAGAAAAACCTGATCGAAGGCGCGATCCTGGTCATCGCCGTGTTGTTCCTGTTCCTGGGCAACATCCGCGCTGCGGTCATTACCGCCATGGTCATCCCGTTGTCGATGCTGTTCACCTTCACCGGCATGTTCAGCAACAAGGTCAGTGCCAACCTCATGAGCCTCGGCGCGCTGGACTTCGGCATCATTGTCGACGGCGCGGTGGTGATCGTCGAGAACGCCATTCGCCGCCTGGCTCACGCCCAGCAACGCCATGGCCGCATGCTGACCCGCGCCGAGCGCTTCCATGAAGTGTTTGCCGCCGCCCGTGAAGCACGGCGCCCGCTGATCTACGGGCAGTTGATCATCATGGTGGTGTACCTGCCGATCTTTGCCCTGACCGGGGTCGAGGGCAAGATGTTCCACCCCATGGCCTTCACCGTCGTGATCGCCCTGCTGGGTGCCATGATCCTCTCGGTGACCTTCGTGCCGGCGGCGCTGGCGCTGTTCGTGACCGGCAAGGTCAAGGAAGAAGAAGGCTTGGTCATGCGCACCGCGCGCCAGCGCTATGCGCCAGTGCTGGGCTGGGTGTTGGGCCGGCGCAAGCTGGCGTTCGCCGGGGCGGCAGCGCTGGTGGTGTTGTCCGGGGTGATGGCCAGCCGTATGGGCAGCGAGTTCATCCCCAGCCTCAGCGAGGGTGACTTTGCCCTGCAGGCGCTGCGCGTGCCAGGCACCAGCCTGTCGCAGTCGGTAGACATGCAGCAGCGCCTGGAGCGGGCGATCATTGCCCAGGTGCCGGAAGTGGAGCGCGTGTTCGCCCGCACCGGCACTGCCGAAATCGCCTCGGACCCGATGCCGCCGAACATCTCTGACGCCTACGTGATGCTGCGTCCGCCCGCGCAATGGGCCGACCCGAGCAAGCCACGTGAGGCGCTGATTGCCGAAGTGCAGCGCGCCGCGGCCAGTGTGCCGGGCAGCAATTACGAGCTGTCGCAACCGATCCAGTTGCGTTTCAACGAACTGATCTCGGGTGTGCGCAGTGATGTGGCCGTCAAAGTGTTTGGGGACGACATGGACGTGCTCAACCAGACCGCCGCGCAAATCGCCAGCAGCCTGCAGCGTGTGCCGGGCGCCTCGGAGGTCAAGGTCGAGCAGACCACAGGCCTGCCGGTGCTGACCATTGATATCGACCGTGACAAGGCCGCCCGCCATGGCCTCAATGTCGGCGATGTGCAAGACGCCATCGCCATTGCCGTGGGGGGGCGTACGGCAGGCACGCTGTATGAGGGCGACCGACGTTTCGACATGGTGGTGCGCCTGCCCGAGACTGTGCGTACCGATGTCGACGGGCTTTCCAGCCTGCTGATACCGGTACCGGCGAGCACTGCAGCCGGCGCTGCCCAGATCGGTTTCATCCCGCTGTCGCAGGTCGCGACGTTGAACCTGCAACTGGGGCCTAACCAAGTCAGCCGTGAGGATGGCAAGCGCGTGGTGGTGGTCAGTGCCAACGTGCGTGGCCGCGACCTTGGCTCGTTCGTGCAGCAGGCCGAGCAGACCCTGATCGAACAGGTGCAGATACCGCCCGGTTACTGGACGCGCTGGGGCGGTCAGTTCGAGCAGTTGCAGTCGGCCGCCGAGCGTCTGCAGGTGGTAGTGCCGGTGGCCTTGCTGTTGGTGCTGGCCTTGCTGCTGATGATGTTCAACAACCTCAAGGATGGCTTGCTGGTGTTCACCGGTATTCCGTTTGCCTTGACCGGTGGGGTACTGGCGCTGTGGTTGCGGGATATTCCATTGTCTATTTCCGCAGGGGTGGGCTTCATCGCCTTGTCGGGGGTGGCGGTACTCAATGGCCTGGTGATGATTGCCTTTATCCGCAGCCTGCGCGAGGAAGGGCGCACGTTGCGGGTGGCGGTCGAGGAGGGTGCGTTGACGCGCTTGCGGCCAGTGCTGATGACCGCGTTGGTGGCCTCGCTGGGGTTCATCCCGATGGCATTGGCCACCGGCACCGGGGCCGAAGTGCAACGGCCGCTGGCGACCGTGGTGGTTGGCGGGATCCTGTCGTCCACGGCGTTGACGTTGCTGGTGTTGCCGGCGTTGTACCAATGGGCGTATCGGCGCGAAGAGGGGGAGGAAGGCTGATAATGCCGGGGCTGCAAAGCAGCCCCAAAAATCTCAAACGCTGCTCCGCACCCCAGGCCGCACGCTATCGACGCCGGCCTCATCATGCAACGAAATACGCGACGTCTCCGGCAATGCCAACCCTCCCACCAAAGCCACCAGCGCAATCACCACCAGGTAAAACGCCGGTGCCAGGCTGCTACCCGTCTGCCCAATCAACCAGGTGGCCACCAACGGCGCAGTGCCGCCGAACAGCGTATAGGCCACGTTGTAGGTAATCGCCGACGCGGTATAGCGGGTCCGTGTCGGGAAGCTTTCCGACAGCAATGCCGCAGTCACCACCCCGCTGCACAGCGCACCCACGGCCAGCAGAATCACCCCCAGCAGCGCGCCGGACAGTGAGCCGGAACTGGCCAGCCAATACGCCGGGAACACACAGACCATCACCCACAGGCAGGTGAAACCAATGGTCTTGCGCCGCCCCACCCGGTCAGAAAACGCCCCGGCCAACGGGCAGCCGACGGCAGCGAACAACAACGCCACCGTGGTCACCAGCAGCGACTGCGCACGGGTGAGGTTGCCGACCAGTTGCAGGTAGGTGGCAAAGTAGGTGGTGAACATATAGAACGACAGCGCCGTCAGCGAGATGAACGCCCCCAGGTTGCGGATGGCCCGGCCATGGTTGCGCAGGGTCTCCTTGAGCGGCGAGTGCTCGTGTTCTTTGCCCTGGGCCACGGCTTCGCGGAACGCCGGGGTTTCTTCCATGCGCCAGCGCAAGTACAGGCCCACCAGGCCCAACGGGGCGGCGATCAGGAAAGGCACGCGCCAGCCCCAGGCGTTCATCGCCTCGGCCGTCAGGTTCGCTTCCAGGCCGTAGGCGATCACCGCCGCGCAGGCAAAGGCAGAAAAGGTCGAGACCGGCACGAAGCTGCCGTAGAACGCGCGCTTGTCGTTGGGCGCATGCTCCATCAGGTAGGCGCAGGCACCGGCGTACTCGCCACCCGCCGAGAAGCCTTGCAGGCAACGGGCCAGGGTCAACAGCACGGGGGCCGCCAGGCCAATGCTGGCATAGGTCGGCAGCAAGCCGATCAAGGTGGTGGAGCCGGCCATCAGCAAGATGGTCAGCGACAGGATGCGCTTGCGCCCCAGGCGGTCACCCAGTGCGCCGAACACGATACCGCCGAGCGGGCGCAGGGCAAATGCCACGGCAAACACGGCGAAGGTCTTGAGCAAAGCCACGCTGGCATCTTCACTGGCGAAGAACTGGCTAGCAATCAGCGTGGCGAGAAAGCCATAGACGGCAAAGTCGAACCACTCGACGAAGTTGCCGATGGCAGAGGCGGCGATCACCCGGCGCAGGGTGGCGGGGGATACCTCATGAGGTGCGGACATGTGGGAGCTCTCCGGTTTCCATTGGCAGCCTGAATGAACGTGACGCGGTCGGGCCGCGTCATCATTGTTGTGCTTGCCAGTAGATCGGTGAGCGCCTGCGGAGGCTTCGTCGAGGGCGACACTGGGATGCCTGTTTCAACCAGGCAGGCTACTGCCGGCCAACCTTCCACGGGGCGTAGTCGAGTTCACTGTAGCCTTCGGCTGTGCCTTGCTCGTTGGTGCTGAAGCCCGGCATCGTGCTCAGGTCGAGCTTCATGCAGCGGCTGTTCAGCTGCGCCTGCAGGTTGCCGTCCAGGCGGAAGGCCGCTTCACGCAGGCGGGTTGGGGAAAGCTGCACCAGGCAACCCTCGACCTTGCCTTGGGCATTGGCCTGGTAGAACACCGTCGCCTTGCCGATGCTGGTGACCGGCTGATCGCGCAGCAGCTGTTGCCAGAAGTACTCACGCTGGGCGTTGGCGCGTTGGCGCGCACTGCCGGGGGCCTGGATCGACGCGGGCAGCTGGACGATGATCGGTGCGCGTACGTCGAGCGTTGCCTCGCCGCCGAACAGCGACGCTGGGACGACCGGGTAGATGGTCTTCCAGCACAGTGCCTCGACCAGGTTGGCCAACGCCTGATGGTCGGAGGGCATGACGTCGGCGGGCAGCAGCGCGCCGTATTTGAACGGGGCCTTGCTGGCCTTGCAGGCGACTGGGGCGCTGTGCCGGTCGAAGGTGACCTGCAGGGTGACGGCGCCCAGTTGGCGGCCGGTCGGGGCCAGGGCAATGCTGCGCTCCAAGGCGCGCTGCATCTCGACAGTGAAGGTTTTGAACGCCTGCGCATCGGCGGCTGCCTGAGTGTCCGTGGACGGGGACGCTTGGCAGCCAGCCATAGCAATCAGAGCCGCGCTCAGGAGCGCGGGGGGCAGAGTTTTGAACACGTAAACTTCCTTGCTGAAACGGTAGCCGGGTGTCTTCGTGAGCCGGCGGGTCATGAACGTGGCAGCTTATCACTGGCAGCGCTGCCACGGGATAACCCCCGTGGCAGCGCTGTTCGATCAGAAGCGCATGTCCAGCGCCACCTCGAAGGTACGCGGAGCACCCATGTAGTACTGGGAGCTGTAGGCCTGCTTGGCATACACCTCGTCGGTCAGGTTGCGCACCCGTCCGGTCACTGTGGTGTGCTCATCCAGTCGGTAGCGGGCGAAGGCACCGAACAGCGTGTAGGCCGGTGCCTTGAGGGTATTGGCATTGTCGGCATACACCGAGCCCACGTAGCGCCCATCGACCCCCGCCGACCACGCGGACGTGAAGCTGTAGGTCAGCCACAGGTTAGCGACGCTGGCCGGTACGTTGACCGGCGTATTGCCCTTGCGTGACACCGATACCCCGTTGACCGCTTCGTTGAACGTGTCGTACTGCGCATCGACGTAGGCGTAGTTGGCCTCGGCCAGCAGTTTCGGCGTGACCTGTAGCCGCCCCGACAGCTCGACGCCGCGCGAGGTCTGCTGCCCGGCCTGCACCGTCTGGTTGGCATCGTTGGAGTCACGCACGGCAAAGTCCTTGCGCACGATCTGGTACAGCGCCAGCGTGGCGGCGCCGCGGCCGTCGAGGAAGTCGAACTTGCTGCCGACCTCCCATTGCTCGCCTTTGGACAGGTCGAACAGGCCGACGTTGGAGTAGGTCGCCGCTGCCAGTGAACCGGCTGGCAGATCGGCCGAGCTGCTGTACTGTGCGTACACACTGGCACTGGGCGTCAGCGCGTAGGTCAGGCCGATGCGCCCGGAAAGCGGCTCCCAGCGGCGCTCGAAAAACGCCGGCGAGGTGGGCGAGACCGTTCCGTAGTTGGTCACTTGCATGTCCAGGTAGTCATAGCGCAGGGCAGTCAGCAAGGCCAGGCGATCGGTCAGTTGCAGGCGGTTCTCGGCAAACACCGCGCGGTTGGTGACTTCGTGACGACGCTGCTTGGTCAGGCCGGCATTCACCCCGGGGATGTCGTCGAAACTGCCAGGGTCGAAATGGTCGGCATCGACAATGTCGCTCCAGCTGCCCGATGTCGGGTAGAGGGTCTGGTGCATGCGCGAATATTCCAGGCCCAACGACCATTGGTTGGCAAAGCCGAACAGGGTGTTGTCATGGCGCAACTCGAGGCGGTCGCCCAGCAGGTTCTGGTCGTGGCGTTGCAGGTACGGGCTGCTGCGCTGCACCTGGCCATTGGCGGTGTAGCTGTAGCGCTCGACGTTGCGGTAGTCGCGCTGGGCGTTGTAGTGATACAGCGTGTTCTGCACGCTGGTGCTGTCGCTGAGCTGGTAGTCGAGGATTGAACGCAGCCAGCGTACCCGCTGCTCGTAGCGGCCGTCCGCGACGTTGTAGTTTTCGAAGCGGCGGCTTTTGTCGATCTTCATCGTGCTGCGGCCCGGCAGGATCGGCGAACCCCAGTACGGGCTGTCTTCACGGTCTTCCTGGTACTCCAGCGCCAGGGTGTGGGTGAGGTTGGGCGCCAGGTCGCTGAGTACCGAAAACGCCAGGCTGTCGGTGTTGCGCTGGTTACGGTCGATGTAGCCGTTGCCCTGGCCCCGGCTGAAGTCCAGGCGCATGAAGTGGCGGGCGTCGGCGGGGTTGCTGGCCAGCGCCTGATTGATGCCGAAGGCCACTTCTGAGTCGTCGAAACTGCCGTAGCGCAGGCGGCCGTCGATGATCTGCTGATCGCGGCTGGCAAGCTTGGTGATGTAGTTGATCGAGCCGCCCACGGCCCCCGCGCCATGCAGGAAAGAGGACGGCCCGCCGATCAGTTCGACCCGGTCGAGTACCCAGGCATCCACTGGCCGTGTGGCACTGCTGTAGCCCAAGTTGATGCCGTTGTAGAGCTGGGTGACCTGGTTCTGGGTGAAGCCCCGGTAGGCGACGAAGCCGCCATAACCGGGGTTGGCCGAGGCGTTGACGCCGGTCATGGCGTTGATCACGTCCTGGCTGTCCTTGGCACCGTGCGCCTCGATCAGGCGGCGGTCCGAGACGCTGACCGACGCCGGGGTTTCCCGTGCGGTGAGGCCCAGGCGCGAACCGGTTTGGATCGGCTCGTCCAGTTGCACACCGGAGGGGGCGTCGCGTTCGCCATCGATGGTGGTGGCGTTGAGTTCAACCGGGGCAGTGTCGGCCCAGGCGAAGGTGCAAGTGCCCATGAGGAGCACCAGGGAGGTCTTGCGGATCATGTTGTCGTGTCTTCCACGCAAAAGTCATGGCTGACCGCGAGCGCGCACAGGCGCACCCGATTGAGGTCAGGCGAACAGAAGGGCTGCGGGAAGCGTGGCGGGGGAGGCGCGGGGGTTGAGGGCAGGGC